>JAJISH010000289.1 GCA_022848825.1 Thermoplasmatota archaeon | reverse complement strand
CGGAGAGGGCGTCCAGGAGGCCTTCGAGGCGGTGGGCAGGATGGTCATCGAAAGTCAGCTCGGAATAATCCTGTGATACTGGATGCGCTCTTCGATATCTTTAAGTAGAATCTGTTTCATTGAAAGCGAGAGTTCTCCTATCGAAGGGGGAGAACGTTGGGGGAGGAGGGAGAAAACCTCGAGGTAAGCCGATGAAACCGGAAAGCCTCCGAAGGCGAAGCTGCCTCCTGCTCGTTTCTGTAGTGGTACTGCAAGCCGCGTTCCTCGTGGGGCTTCCTGCGTCCTCTGGCTCGGATCCTGCTGTGACAGACAACTTGGACGGGACGAAGTCCGTTCTTTGGGAGCTGGACGAGCCCGCGAACTTCACGTATGCCGGCGTTTCTGTTTCTGGCGGTGCCGCTGAGCTCGAGCGGGTGAACGTGAGCTTCACTGACTCGACGGAAGGCGACTTCCTGAACGCGGAGGCGGAGCACAACATCAGTGTCAACGCTAGCAACTTCGTCGAGCTGAGCGGGAACTCTGGGAACTTGATCTCCGTCGGCGACTTTTCCTCTGGCGGACCGTGGAGCTACGGCGCCACACCTGATATCACCCCTGATGTAAATCTGACGGCGGGGAATGCTTTCCTCAGGCATAGTAGCGGAGAAGTGGATGTTCAGTTCGACAACATGGACGATGTCATCGCGACTGGCTGGGGTATCGATGGGTCACCTGGTGCAATAGTTGGCTTCAACCAGGAAACCGTGAACTTCGTGCAGGGGACTGGATCCATCAATGTTTCATACGACCAATTTGCGCCAGCGAATCCGACACGTTGGGGTGGAGCAAGTAGATCGTTGGTGGGGGGTCAAGATTGGTCTGGGTATAATCGTCTGGTTCTCCAAGGGGACACGAACTACACTGGTTCAAATCTGATGCTTATAGTCAATATCAGTGATGGAGTCGTTGAGCAAAACCTTCTTGCGGAACAGATGACTGTTGGCTGGAAGGCCCACACGTTTTCGCTGGAGGCTTTCGCCGGTGACCTATCCTCCATTCAGTTCATCCGCCTAATCGTCACAAACGTCACGGTCCCCGTTCTCTTCTATATCGATGACATCCGTCTCACATTCCACAAGAGCTTCGAGCAGACGGCGTACATCAACCAGACATTCGTGAAGTCAGATCCAACCTCCGGGCAGCCGCATGGCGTGGTGTTCACCTTCGATTATTTCGTCGAGACCGTGCAGGGCGCCTTGCTCTACAACGCGACCGTCAAAGTCAACAACTCTGGGAGCGACTTCACCTGGAACAAGACGTTCGTTTCCACGCAACAGTGGACATCCATGTACTTCGATCTGAGCTCCTACATGATGGCAGCGGACACCTATCAGATATCGCTCTCGCTACATCTCATCGTGGACACGTCCGCCGCCTGCCAGGCGGACCTGAGATTCGATAATGTCTCCATCATCTGGCCTGACTACAACGATGGCTGGCTCGCGTCTCAAGTTTTCGATGCTTCCTTTAACACGACATGGGTGAACATATCCTGGGTCGAAGGACCACAGGATTCCGCGTACAACGTCTCCGTGAGAACGAGGACAGGGGATACGTACCCGCCAAACGGCTCTTGGAGTCCGTGGTCCCTACCGTCCACGAATTCCTCCGGGGAGCCGATACAAAATCCCTCCGCCAAATACATCCAGTACAACATTTCGCTCACGACGACGAACGCCAGCCTAACTCCGATTGTGGACTCCATAACGATCAGTGGCTGGCAGTATTCCCCGACAGGATTCGTGCGAACAATGGACTTCACGCCCGCCGAACCGCTCGTTGGCTGGAGGGAGTTCAGCGCCTCGCACGCAATCCCGCCCGTCTGCGACATCACCTACTGGTACTGGGACGACATCGCATCGAACTGGATCTCAACGACACCGGGCGCAAGCCTGTCCGCGCTGACCGCTCAGAACATCACCATCAGGGCGAATCTCATGACGACTGACACGACAGTCACGCCTCAGCTGTACAACATGAGCCTGGACTACGAGTTCCTCGGGACTCTCGATCACATCGTCATCGATCCGACCTTCTGGAGCGGGACCGCCGAGGACGTTCACGACTTTGACGCGACCGCCTACGACGCGTACGGGCACGTTCTCTCGATGACGTTCATTTGGACCACGACGGATCTGAACGGTTCGGTCGACCCGAACGGTCTGTACGTTCCCCATGATGCAGGTTCCTGGACCATTACCGCCAGCGCAGGCGGTCTTTGGGCGAACGCGACCGTGGACGTCGAGCCCGCAGGCATCAATCTCCTGGAGATAACGCCCGCCTCCTGGGCGGGAACGACCGATGAGTCCGTGGACTTCGACTGCAGGGGCTACGACAGCAAGGACAACGAGGTCGTTATCACCCCCGCCTGGAACACAACCGACCCGCTCGGTATCGTGGGCGTAACGGGAACGTACTACCCGGGCTCCGCAAACGCTAGCGGTAGCGTCTGGACGGTCTACTGCAATGACACGTCCTCGGCGATGAACGCGAGCGCTCAGGTCACCGTCACACCGGGTGCGCTTCGCATAGTGAGGGTCTCCCCGTGGTCGCTGGGCACGATCACGACGGACGACAACATCACCCTCTACTGTTACGGATACGACTTCTTCGACAACTTCATCGGGCCCGTGGACGCGAACTGGTCCCTTTCCGGGAACTTCGGCACGATATCCCCTGAGC
>JAJISH010000288.1 GCA_022848825.1 Thermoplasmatota archaeon | reverse complement strand
TTCATATGGGTGTACTCGATCCCAACGCCAGAGGCTTCAACGAAGCTCCAGATGGAAGGAGCACTGGACCCGATTTATGATACTGGTGTGTGGGACGGGGCGATAATAAACATCACCCACCAGGGCGGGGAGAATCTGTATAGCTGGAGAACGGAGGTTTACATTCGCGTGAACAATGAGTTCGAGATACTTCAGACCCAGGGAACGATCTCGTACGGACCCAACTCTGGGGACCCATACGGACTGAGAGAGGATGGCGACTGGTTCATCGGCGAGGTCTGGAGCATTCTGAACCACACGATTCAGCCTGATGACAGGGTCGAGGTCGGTGTGGTCGAATCCATAAAGGGCGAAGTGATCTGGAGCTCTTTGCTCTTGGGAGCCGCGGGCGAGCATCCCCCGCTCTTCGTCCAGAAGTGGTATGACGGCAATCTCGATACGACTGCCAGGGAGGATCTCAGAGGGAACGAGTCGTTCGGGATCTACGTCCAGATAGAGGACAATGATGGGGATTTCGATTCGGGCAATGCTGTTTACGCCAACGTGACCGTGCTCTACGCTGACTACGGCGTCTTCCAGATGTACGACAACGGCTCCATGGGAGATGACGTGGCGGATGATGGCATCTGGACGGCTGAGTATCCGGCGTTCGAAGGAGACGACTCCATGGACGGCTCGTTGGTGATTATCACGGCCGAGGATGATGCTGGCCATAACACAACTGCAAGAATAGTGCTGAGGATCGAGGAGCCCAAGGTGATAAACTACTACGAACAACCAGACGAAGGTAACGAGACCCCAACACCGAGATGGGGACCTGAACTCCTGCCTGGAAGCGGCCTGCAGCACTATGAGATATTCAATGAGACGGAGTGGGAGAAACTGAGGTGGTCGGGCAACGGAACGAGAACGTTCATAAAAGGAGAGAGGTTGGTGATCGTGATCGCCAGCCAGTTCCTGCCAGACTGCAATCTGGACAACAAGTTCTGGCTCTTCAAGGCGGAATCGGGTGTATCCCCGCAACCTATAGTATACGGAGGTGGACCAATGACTAGGACCTCCATTCCATCTTCCACGGAAGCGTTCGATCTCGTTGACTATGTCGGGAAGTTCAACGTATGGGAGTACAGATGGAACACTTCTAGCGAGGGCCATGGCTTCAGCGACGGCCTGTTGGAGTACGGCCAGCATTCCCTGAGGATTAAGCTGAGATCGAGCTATACTGCTCCACCCGACAATCTGTTCGAGGTTCAGGACTTCTTGACGATTACTGACGAAGACGGCAATGCTCCCGACTATCCAGATGTCCAGACATTCCTGGATCCCGACCATGAACATCCATCGGACACATTCAACTACACGGACATCATGTACGTCAAGGTCATCGTTGAGGACACGGACTCCTCGTTCGAGATCGGCAATGTCAGAATCCAGGATTTCGGCAATGGCATCCAGATATGGGCCAAACCAGGGAACCCTCCGATAAATGCGGCTACGGTCAACAATTCCGTCAGCTACAAGTTCAGCATAGATCTCAGTAAACCGAATTTCGATCCCTGGCTTTTTGGGGAGAATTCATACACCCTGAGGGTTCTGTACCTGAAGGATATAAATGAGGAATACAAGGTCTCACTCAACACAATGGTTACGGTTCGAGGTCCAAGATGGTACCTGGACATAGCCACTGCGATCGAGGCCTACTCCCATCCAGTACATGAGAGCCAAATCTATTCGATGTTCTTTGAGAATCTCGTCTTCAGGTGGGAGGAGTACTGGGTAGAGTTCTACGATGCTGGTCCAGGGGGCCAGCAGGACCCGCCTTGGGGAGAGGGCGCCTTTCTGTCCATCGTCTACGGTGATCTGGATGATGACTCGGATCTCGATATCGTGGTAGGAATAGAAGCGGGAAAGGTGTTCATGTATCGAAACCAAGGCGGGCTGGGTCACTTCTGGCAGAAAAGGGTGATCGATGACCTGGGCGTTCCTGTCACTGCCGTGGACGTGGGATTCATCGACCAGGATAATATCACGGACGTGGTCGCCGGGACAGATGACGGCCACATCTGGTGGTATGCAAACGACAATATGTGGACGCCCACGATAGTCGATGATACAGGCTCCGAGATCAAGGCATTGAGGCTTGCCGACATGGACGATGACGGCGACGATGACCTCGTTGTGGCGTCGGGGACCGAGGTTCTGGTCTATCAGAACACAGATGGCGTGTTCGGCACCATAACGACTACTGAATACTACACAGACATGGACATACCCATCAAGGGTACCGTGTCAGGATCGCATATGGACACTCATATGTCGGATGATACGTACGAGTCCATCACAGAAGTGACTGGCACGGCGTATGATGTCTCGACATACCTGGCGGTTGGCGAAGACCGCGCCAACTGGAGCAACGTGACAGGAGAATACCAGGACACCCATTTGGTCGACGACGACTACGAGGACCTTCAGGAAGGTTTCGATTGGCAAAACCAGAACTTCTACTGGTGGCTCCTTCGAGACTATGTGGGCGACGACGCAAGCGGGCATAGGTATAACTTCTCAAACGTCCAAGCGGGAGATCAGATCAACCTGCGGGTGGTTGGCTACGTGAGTGCCGGTACCGAGGAGTTTGAGGTCGGCTGGTCCACAAACGGAAACGTGCAATTCCCTGCAACCTGGAAGATTGACCAGACAACGCCACAGGAGTATACGTTCAATCTCACCGCTCAGGGATTCACCGATGGGGACATCTCAATCTGGATCAGGGACTCGGACAATTCAGCGAAGGACCAGGTCAGCGACGCGATGATGAGTACCGTCTCGCTTGACTACGTAGCTGTCGAGGTCTATAATTCAAACGGGACCACAAGCACTCTTGACCACGTTTGGAGGATTGAGTCCATTCCTGGTGGTGGAGACGCTTACAAGTTCTTTGTCGAGGCCTATCACACTGACAACAGCGAGAATGATGACTTCAAGTTCCAGTTTTCGACAAGTTCAGATGGTCCTTGGACCGACATGGTCACTGTCACCTATGTCTCGGACCCGAACACCTACACCGGTGCCACGCTTCCCACGACGATAAGCGGCGCGGTGTACGTTAGAGTCGTAGACACGGATGGCACGGTCGGCAATCTGAACAACGATGTCATCTACGTTGACCATATGTTCATCAGAAGATACGTGGTGACCGTGACACCCTATTCGATTGATTTGGCAAGCATCGTGAACGATATCGCCGTCGGTGACTTGGACGGTGATGGTGACTACGACGTTGCCGCGGCCACTTCAAGTGGTAACGTGTACGCACATTACAATGACGGCACTGGTGAGATCGCCCCCAGCGATACCCTCCCGGCGACGGGTTCTGCTCTCAGTGTGGACCTTGCCGACATAGATGGAGATGACGATCTCGACATCGTTGCGGGAACAGACGACAACAAGGTGTACTGGTTCGAGAACGACCTCCCGACCACGACCTGGACGAGGGAACTGGTGAGGGCCACAGATGGGGCCGTCATAACCCTCAGGGCAGGAGACGTTGACGGCGACTATTGGGACGACATCGTGATTGGGACCGATACAGGGAAGACCGTGTGGTACAAGAACGAGCATCCGGGTTGGTTACAGAATGTTGTCGACAGCCGCGATACCATCGTCTACGATCTGGACATAGGCGATGTTGACCGAGGAGTGACAATCGAGAGAGAAAGGGAATAGTCTCTAGAGGTTCTCCAGAACCCCTTTGAATCGTTCAATCTCGATCAGGGCCAAGATCCTATTCCATTTGCCCGCCATCTTCGACAGTCTCAGGGCGATATATCTCTCCCTTTCCTGTTCAAGCCGCTCAAAACCACTATGCCTGTTGACGTACGCGTCGAACTCCAGTACGAAGTCCCCCGGTGACTGGGCCTTGAACTTCTTCCCAACGAGTGCGCGAGAGTCCCTGGTCTGCTTCATCACGTCGACGACCGAGACGAAATTGCAGTACGCCTCGGTGTACAGGTGTTCATTCATGTCCACGGCCATGCACGGGACCCGCAGGCGTCTCGCAACCGCGATACACTCGGAGTAGCAGGGTGGGGGCTTCCTCACGTCACCGAACTTCTGCAATCCCTTCATGTAGGCCTCCTCGTGAGCGCTTGACGGCTCTGCCTCTTGATTCCCCAGGGTGCCCAGCGTCCTGAGCTCCTCCTTTGAGATGCAGATGCCCAGTGCGTCCGGTTTGGTCTCTTCAATCGCCCGCTCGACCTCCTCCGCCTCGCTGACGAGGCCCCTGATCACGGGTAACACGAAGATCCTGGAGCCATCCATCCCAATGGAATCCATCGAATCACTTCTTCCTTTCCGAGATCAAGTCCAGCATCCCTTCCCTGTCCTTGACCTTCTTGAGCTCCTCCTCGAGGATGATCGGCGTCCCTTCTATGTTCCGCTTCACAGTGAGCTGCCTGACGAAGATGACGGAGTCCTTCTCGACAACGCTGGAGATGTTCGCTACAATCTTCGCCTTGGTCGAGAGGTCCGATTGTCTCCTTTCCAGACCCGTGAGCAGAATCACCTTCCTGTCCCTTGTCACGGCATCGAACGGGCATCTGATGGTCGGCACGATGCTGTACCCAAGCATGGACAGATGACCGAAGACATCCCTCTCGAACTGGTCGAGCTGATTCCACGACGTCATGATCTCATCGGCATCCGGTTTCAGGTGGAAGGGGTCCACGGCCTGGACGATAGGCTCCCCCAGGAACTCCTCGAGCCTCAAGGCGACATCTACGGTGGCGCCCATCCCGTCCTCGTACATCTGGATCGTCCGCCTGGACACGCCCGCGATCTCCGCCAGTGCTCCCAAGGAGATGCTCTTCTTCTCCCTTGCACGGCGTATGATCGTCCCGTCGAGCTTCACGTACAGGCCGCCCGGTGCGGAGAACATGAACGGTGGCACGCCCTCGACGAAGATGTCCGTGAAGGTTCCAAGAGAAAGGATCGGGATCCCGAACCGGGAGTAGATCGCCCCGTCCTCCAGTTTTCCAGCCCCGCTCTTCCCCGCCAGTATGAGAGGCGTCCCCTCGAGGCAAGACGCGATCATCTTCAGCTCCTGCGAGCGCTTCCTGCCCAGCGAATCGATGTTCAGAAGCACTTTCGTGACCAGCAACGTGTCGTCCCGTCTGGCGACGAAATCGAAACTAATCCTCCTTGTGTCCAGTCTCTGCGACAGATAGAATCCTGTCTTCGCTAGGATTTCCCGAGATGCATCGATCATCTGCTGGCGGTTCACAATTTCAATACGTGGACTCTTCTATATAAAGATAATCAGCTGCCTGGGGTCGGTCTTCTTCTCTTTGGACCCTGCCAGTTCACGCGACATCGACCGTGGCGTTCCGGGAAGGTTTATAGAGGACTGCCACTATCGAGACCAGGATGAGCGCCGTTCTCAAGGACGGGGAGATAGAAATCCTTGACGAGTCGGAGGCCAGCCAGATATATAGCAAAGGTTATTTCGGCAAGCCCCAGTCCGGAGGTTCCCTGAGGATGGACCTGATCGAGGGGCTCTACCTGGTTGAGAGTGGAAGGCTGGAGGTGGAGATGGACGGGAAGATCGTGAACGCCAACACCCTCATCCGCCTCGGTCACAAGAGGGAGGGGAATTTCGAAATCAGATACCTTGTTTACAGAGATATGAGGAAGAGAGGATATGTTGTCAAGTCAGGCGTTGGCCCTCTGGATTTCCGCGTCTATCCGAGAGGAGGAGGACCTCCGACTGCGGCCTCGAAATACTGGGTCATCGCGCTCTCCGAGAGAGCGGTATTCGATCTTAAGGGGTTGATCGGACTGGTGGACAGGGCCGTGGCGGCCCGGAAATCGCTACTCGCGGCGGTGGTGGACGAGGAGGGCGACCTGACATACTACAAGGTCTCCCAAGTCAGCCCGAAGGGGCGAGGAAAGAGAAGGAAGGCGAAACACCCCGCTGAAGCGATCTTCTTCGGCGACAGGGTGATGATACTGGATCCCGAGGATGCCAGGAGAATCCACGAGAGCGAGTTCTTTGGACGACTGATCGGAAGCAGGCTCCAACTCTCGCTCATCGAGACAGCGTTCCTGTTGAAGAGGGGCGACATCGGGGTCGTGAACGGTAGAACGGGGAGAAGGATCTCTGGGGCCACGTTCCTCAAGGAAGCTGCGAATGTGCAGGCGGATTTCCGAATGAGGCTCAGGGTCTACGAGGACCTGAAGGGGAGGGGGATCGTCGTCAAGACGGGGTTCAAGTACGGCTCGCACTTCCGTGCATACAAGGGGGATCCGGCTACCGGCCATGCTAAGTACTTGGTCCATTCGTTCCCGGCGAGCTACAAGGGCATGTGGCCAGAGGTGAGCAGAGCCGTTAGGTTGGCTCACGGGGTCAAAAAGGACATCCTGTTCGGTCGGGTCGGAAGGGAAATCGACTACATCCGACTGTACAGGATCAGACCCTAGAGCTCGATCTCGATACCCAGCTTGTCGGTCAGCTCCTTGTATCTGTTCCTGATGGTGACTTCTGTCACGCCCGCGACGTCCGCGACCTCTCTCTGCGTCCTTCTCTCGTTGGCCAGTATCGATGATATGGAGATGGCCGCCGCCGCGACCCCTGTGGGTCCCCGGCCGGACGTAAGCTCTCTGTCCGATGCGTCCTTCAGGATCTCGATTGCCTTCGACTGGACCTCGCCGCTCAGTCTTAACATGCTGCAGAACCTCGAGACGTAGTCCTGAGGCTTGGTCGGCAAGAGCTTCAGCTTGAGCTGGCGCGTCATGAAGCGGTATGTCCTTCCGATCTCCTTCCTTCCCACTCTCGATGACCCGGCAATCTCGTCGAGCGTCCTAGGGACGTTGCACTGCCGGCACGCCGCGTACAGAGAGGCCGCCACCACGCCCTCAATGCTCCTCCCGCGAATCAGGTTCTTATGCA
>JAJISH010000287.1 GCA_022848825.1 Thermoplasmatota archaeon | reverse complement strand
CTTCGGCGACTTCCACTATCTCTTCTGCATAGGACAGCGTCTCGGGGCTGTGCAACAGCACCAGTCTGTCGACCGGGTACCTGGCAAAGCCCTTCAGGATGGGATCCGTTGTCATCCCAACGGTGGCGATGTGTAGTCTTTCCATGCTCAACTCAAAATAATCTCTTTACTATAAAAGGTTATCTTTTTCAATATGAAGGACGATAATGAGATTGCATGAAGTCTTCTCCGGAAAACGGCTCTAAACCAATAAGCGTCAATTGGCATGTATGGCCCTTCTGTAACTATCGCTGTAGGTTCTGTTTCACCACCTTCAGTCACGTGAAGAGAGCACTTCCTTTGGACGTTGCGCTGACGGTCCCGGGAATGCTTGCCGATGCAGGGACTATGAAGCTATCATTCGCAGGCGGGGAGCCAACGCTCTGTCCTTTTCTGACTGAACTTCTGGAAGAGTCCAAGGACCATGGGCTCACGACAATGGTGATATCGAACGGGACAGGGTTGACAAAGGAATTCCTGAGTCGCAGTCACAGATGGATTGACTGGGTTGCCTTGAGCATCGACAGTGCCTCTCCTGTCACAGAGCAGAAACTCGGCAGGGGGAACGGAGATCATCTCGACTTGGCGACGAAGGTCTGGGAGCTTCTCGAGTACCGCGGCATACGCAGGAAGCTCAACACAGTTGTCACATCGCTCAACTGGAAGGAGGACATGAGCTCTCTCATAGAAAAGCTCCAGCCGGAGAGGTGGAAGATCTTCCAGGTGCTTCCTATTGGCGGAGAGAACGGGAGAGACATTGAACAACTATCACTGAGTAGAGAGCAGTTTGAGTCTTTCGTAGAGCGCCACGCACAATTCGATCCTGTGGCTGAGGATAATGAGGCTATGACCGACTCTTACTTGATGATGGACCCGACGGGAAGATTCTTCCAGAACACAAACGGGCGGTACTCACACAGCAGTTCAGTCTTCGATGTAGGCGTCGAAATGGCAATTCGAGAGGTCGGATGGTCTCAAGAAAAGTTTAATGCTCGGGGTGGGTTATATGGGTGGCAGGAACCTTCAGTAGGGGAGGGAGGATAGCTGACAGGTCTTTACTGCCCTAATCTTCCACGTCTAAGACATCCAAGTATGGAGGAAGAGACGGCATCTTGGTATATCCGGCGTTTCAATGACTTCTATGGGCAGGTCAACAGTTTTCGAGGTCGGAGTCAATGTGTTCATGGAGTTCAATTCCGTCTTGAAGGGAGGGGAGAGTAGGTGCTGAACCTCCACTTCGCCAACATGCCGGGAGTACCCGAGTCAGATCTTCAGATTCTTCTAGAGAGAACGTACAACAACTACTGGCCGTTCTGGATGTACCTCAGCAAAGCCAAGGAAAGAATCGAGGCACAGGTTCTCAAACTGGCTTGGGAAGGACCTTTCGATCCTGATGAGATCTCGGAGCGAGCGGAGAACGGCTCCAAGCGTTCCAGACGAAAAGTCGACCGGTCCAAGAAGCGCGAAAAGGACGCCATCGGGTTTTGGATTCGGCTGAAGGAAATCGATCCTGACACTCCGGAAGAGACGTTCAAGGAGTTCTTCGACGCGGACTTAATCTCTGATAAGGCAAAGGTAGAACGTGGCGACATAGAGATTCTCGACAGCGAACCAGAGATCGGCGCAATCTGCGTGTCTCGACTTCCGACTGGCGAGAAGGTCTACATTCACCCCAACACGTGGAACCTCTTTCGCGAACTGATGGCCATTGAAAACATCAGGCAAAACCCGCACGATGCTCACAGACCATTGATCACACTGGCCGAGGGTCGCAACATGACTCGATGGAATCCAGTCTCTAGCGTCGGATCTATCCGTTGGAAAATCCTGGACGATGACACATTTGCCGGAGTTGAGGAGCAAAGAGAGTTCGTGAAGAAGGCCCTCGGTACCCCCGACTTCGCGATTCTAGAGGGACCGCCTGGTTGCGGGAAGACCATCACAATCTGCGAGCTGATTCTCCAGGAAATCGAGCTGGGGCATCGAGTTCTTCTTTGCGCGTCCACGCATGTGGCAGTTGACAACGTTCTCGAGAAGCTTGGCGATATGGGGTGGATGGAGAAGTCGGTCGTTGCGGTACGAATCGCCGCAAGGGAAAAAGGCGTCTCCGAGCTTGTGCGGCACTTGCTCCTCAAGAACCGGCTGGAGACCGAGAGGTCCGAACTCGTGAGGAAGCTTATGCGCATTAGGAGGAGGACCCCCGCACAGGACTACCTCCTGAAGGCCCTGCAGGAAGACAGCGAGCAGATTCTCCGACGGCTGATACTTGACTCCGCCAACCTTGTCTGCGGGACCACGATAGGCATATTGAAACACCCAGACATTGCCGCGGGTCTGTCGAGGCCGGCCTTCCCACAGTTCGACACGCTGATAGTCGACGAGGCGAGCAAGACACCGTTTCAGGAGTTTCTGGTTCCAGCGCTCTATGCGAAGAAGTGGATTCTCGTGGGCGATGTCAATCAACTATCACCTTTTGTCAACACAATCGAGGTGGAGGCAAACCTCGCTGGTATTCTCTATGAGCAGGAGAGTCGCGCAATCCTTCCAGCATTCAAGGCCTTCGTGCGGACACGTCGCAAGAGCGGCAAGAAACGAAGCTTTCTGTGTTGCGATCCGGACCCGAAGGTCAGGGAATGGGCGCTCAAGCAAGCTGAGACGTTGGGTGTCCCTACAGCGCAACTGTCGCCACAGACCGCCGAAAGGGGTGATTTGAGTCCTCTTTGGGCGGACTTCATGATTGCTGATGCGAAAGACCTATCAAGCATCGACCATCTCTTACCCCTGAATGTCCAGATACTTTCTGAAACGAGCCCCACGACTCGCCTCACACGGAGGATGGCTTACTGGAAACAGCAC
>JAJISH010000286.1 GCA_022848825.1 Thermoplasmatota archaeon | reverse complement strand
TGTGCCCTGAGCGTGGCGTTCTGGACCAGTGAGTATGTCACGGTGCCTGCGTTCGTCTCCCAGACCGAGTCCACTATCGCCACTATGTTCCCGTCTGCATCGTATCCCGAGGCAGTGAAGTCCTGGTCTTCCCGATGCTCCACAACGACAAGGTCTGGCAGCACCTGGATCGTGTCCAAGACGCCCGCCACTACTGTCATCCAGTCCGTCGTGTTCGTGTGTCCGAGGCCGTCATCGATGGAGACCGTCCCCGTTCCGACCGTCGTCGCTTCGAACAAAGATGTTTCAGAAGGTCCTGCGGGAATCGTCCCGATGCCCCCGTTGACCGCCCAAGTGACATTGGCGGGGCCTATCGTGTTCCCGTTGGCGTCGTACTCGTATGCCGCGAAGTTCACGCTTTCATCCGCCGTCAGCGTTCCTGGACTCCAGGGTTCAATGCCGACGCGGAATCTTGAACCCGCCACAACCTGTATCGTGTTCGTCGTGTTCGTGTGCCCGAGGCCGTCATCCGCCGTGATTGTCCCGATGCCCGGCTGAGTCGGATCGAAGACCGCTGAGGAGTTGGGACCTGGAGTTACAATCCCTATGCCTCCCGCCACGGTCCAATTGGCGAGAACGGGTCCCACGAGATTGCCCTCGGAATCGTATGCGCTCACATTGAGGAACAGGATGTCGTCCGTCGTGAGAGTGCCTGGGTCCCATGGGTCTATCCCTATTTCAGAAGCCGCGCCAGGGAGGACGTTGACGACTGTGTAGTTGGATATCGTGTCGGCCGAGTTGTTGCAGTACACGTTCCAGGTTCCCGCGGTCCCTGGATTGTAAACACCACTGGCGTCCACAGCGCCGGTTGGGTCCGTTGTGGACCAGTACTGAGCGAACGTCACCACATTGTGGAACGGGTCATGCCCAATGGCATCAAGGTCGATGACGTCATCGGCAGTGCCGGTCCACGTTGCGAGAGACATGTGGATGTGGTCCAGGGCTCCGGAGAAGGAGTAGGTGATTGTCATGTTGAAGAGCGTGGGAGTCGATGTCGTATCCATCGTCGTGAGGTTGGCCATGAACCTGATCGATGGCGAGAGGACAGATTGCAGACTCTCCCCAGCATTGACAGGGGTCCAGGACGAACCAGAATCGGTGGAATAGGCGAATGTCATGTTGGTGTCGAGCGGCCCGTTGTGGAGAGCGTCGAAGTCCTCCCAACCGACCCAGCTGGCGGGAGTGAAGTCCTCGGTCTCCAGAATCCCCTTGGAGGCGTACTTCCAGTAGTCAATCCTGACTTCCTCCAGGACAGGCGTCTTGGTCGTGTTATAAGTCTCCATCTCGACCTTGTACTGCAGGCATCTATCGGATGGTGAGGTGATCTGAGAACCAAGGGGCGACAGGTAGGCCGGAGACCAGCCGCTCCAACTCCCGGTGCAATCACCTGAACGAGTGTGCAACGACAGGTTCGTCTGGCTTGGTTGGCTGGAGTTCCAGCTGATGTTCCCCCAGTTGACTTGGGACTGCCCGTCCATCACTCTGGAGACGAACGAGCCGTTGGCGTATCCCCCCTCTGTCGTCATGTAGTCGACCCTGAGCCTCGGACGCCTACCCGGTGAGCTGAATTCCTTGCTGTTGAACTGCTTCCCGCTCAAGAGATACGGAGCGTCCTCCGCCATCAGAAGCACACCGAAGTTCGTCCTCGTACCGAGATGCCAATCATTGACGAGCGCTGTTATGTCCCACAGATGATTGATCGTCTGGTTGGTCACATCGGTCAAGACGAATTCGGCTGTGGCATTGAAGTCCCCGCCTGGCATGGCCCAATTCGTAACTCCGTCCCGAGTCTCCCATGTGACGCCGTCCCCGGTCGGATTTCCATCTCCCGTTCCCTCGACCCACGAAGCCACTATCTGGTGTGCCGAGACGTTGACAGGATTCTCACTCTCCGCCGACTCCAGGTTCAACCTTAGCTCCGCGTGAGTTATTAGGCCCAGACCCTGAAGTGGCGATAGGTCAAACTGAACGAGGATTCTCTGAGGATCAGAGGATTCGACAACCAATCCCACAG
>JAJISH010000285.1 GCA_022848825.1 Thermoplasmatota archaeon | reverse complement strand
CGATGACCTGTCCTTCGAACTTGCCCACGTGCTCCTGCAACGCGTCTATGTTGTCCCCGTGGGCGTGGATTATGGCCACCGCCCCCTGCAGGTTCGCCCGCACAAGGTCCTCGATCTTCCCGTCCAGGTCCGTCGTGAAGGCGTCGGGGACCACGTCGTGGGCGAGCAGAACGGATGTCGCCTCGTCCGCGGATATGACAACGCCCGCCAGACTGTCGACCTCCCGCCCGAGCGACTCCGCGTCGCCGGCGACCGTCACGAGCTTGCCCTCGATCATAACGCGCAGATCGTCTGCGGACGAGGACCTGCCCTCGAGCAGTCCGGAGAGCACCCGGGCCGCCCGCTCGTCCTCCTCTCGGCTGTAGCCAAAATCCGCCAGAATCTGGTCGTAGTAGATTTCCCAGCGGGAGAATTCCATGCCCGTCCTTCCTAGTGCCGCCAGAGGTCCTCCGAAGGAACCCTCGGCGCGATCATGCGGTATATCGCCAGGCCGAGAACGGTGATGACCAGCCCGAACACGATCTCCACCGTTATCACGGTCGTCATGTACGGGTCCACCGCGCTGACGATGAGGCGAATGGCCTCGAAGAAGATGAGAGTGAGGAAGCTCATCACGAGCCAGAAGACCATTATCGGGACGAAGGAGGCGGGGAACTTCCTTCTCTTCGCGTAGGCGTCCACGACGCTGCCCAGCTCGTAGACGAACATGGCCAGTATGAACCACCATATGGCCGTGAAGAAGAAAATGAATATCGCCTGTGAAAGGCCCTGGACATCGGGCGCCGTGCCGGCGGAGATGCCCGTGATGACGCCGATCAGGATCATCACTATCGTGACGCCTTTGAAGATCACCGTGAAGTCGCCCGACATGATGGAGCTCCTGACGTCGCGCACGCCGTCCTTCGTCCTCGTTGCGGTCGTCCTCACGAAGCCCTCATCGAAGTGGATTCTGGATAACATGTAGATGCTCAGAACGAGAGCGATGAGCCCCGGTGCAAGGGCGGGGAGGGTGGGAATGATCTCCACACCGCTCACGAACAGAGCGTAGAAGAACGGGATGATGTTGAGGACACCCAGTATGAACAGTACATAAGCCACGGGTGTGCCGTATCTCTTCTTGATCTTGTCGTCCTTGAGCGCCTTGATGACGCTGTAGTAGGCGCTCTCGATCTCCGGGTTCTGCCTGACATACACCCTCTTCACGTGGTTGACCTTGATCCTGGACGCGATTATGGGGAAGACCTGCTCGTCCTCCGCACCGTCGCTCACGAGGTAGGCGTAGTCCGGCTGGACCTCGTCGAGGACCTCGTTGAGCTGCCTCGTTAGCTCCCTGTCCGACTTGTAACCGACGTCCTTGTCCCCCGATATCGTCGCGACCTCCGCCGAGATGCCCTTCTCGGTCAGGTCGTTGTACATGGCGACAGCTGAGAGAATCGTGTTGACATCGGCATCCTCCGGGTCCGCAAGGCCGAGCTTCACTGCGGCCGCCAGGTTTTCATCCTTCCCAATCACTGGTGCTGGTATGCCGGCCTTTACGCCGATGTCGTCGTCTCTGTCGACGCAAAGGACGAGAGCCTTCATGGCGCCCGCTCTATCGTGAGAGGAACTATATGAAATTATCTAGCTCGTTCCTCGATAACGATGTCGAAACGATTATATGGTCAGAGAAGATAATGCGAAAAGGCCCATGCCAGAGGAAGAGGAGCTCGAGGATGCCGTGAATTCCATACGCGACCTCGGCGACATCGCTGATCTGATGCGCTGCCCGAACTGCGGGGAGATGACGGACGCGAACAGGAACATATGCGAGTCCTGTGGCTTTCTGATCGGAGGAACTGGACCTCCCGAGGAGGAGTTGACGCACGCAGTCGACGGCGACTTCGAGGAACGTCTCAACATGACGCTCAAACCGACGGTCCCGTCCGAGCCCAGACGCTCATCGGAAGCAGAGCCTTCGAAGATCGCCCGTGACTTCGTGGAAACGGAGGTCCTCCCGACAGCTCCTGAAGAGCCGATAGGCCAGAGGACCCACAGGTCGATCGAGACCGTGGCCCCTGTCCGACTCGAGAGGAGGAGCAATGCCGTCGTGATATCATCCGTCATAGCCGTGATCGCCGGGATAGCGACCTACATGCTCTCGTTCTTCCTCGTGGCTGACAGGGTGCTCGCAGGAGCTACCATGGTCTTGGGGGCCGTTCTCATCGTGATCTTCGGCAACGTCGCCGTGGAGGGCGCCTTCGCGTCGAGACGTCCGGTCCTCGTCGCCGAAAGTCCGAGGAGGAAGACGGTCCAGTATGCCTGCCCCGACTGCAAGACCGCTCTCAGGGAGGAGGAGCTCGAGTGCCCGATATGTGGGGCCGTCTTTGAATCATAGGGAATATGGGGGAATCGGGTTGGAGATTCGGTGGCACGGACACTCGTGTTTCGAGATTTCGAATGACATCACCATCGTGACTGATCCTCACGACGGCAGATCCATTGGGATAAGGCAGCCGAACGT
>JAJISH010000284.1 GCA_022848825.1 Thermoplasmatota archaeon | reverse complement strand
CACGATTGCAGTGGGCTGGCACGACCCGTTCCCGAACCAGGACAGAGTGGACGCCTCGAGTTCGGTCGGTCCAACAGAGGATGGTAGGCGCACACCGACGGTCATGGCCGTCGGGGAGGGTATCTCCTCGCGCTCGAGCGGAAACAACTGGGACAACTCGAACATCGGCAACGAGATCGCTTGGGCGGGAACGAGCTATTCCGGTCCCGTCGTCTCAGGTCTCGCCGCGATCACCCGCCAGTACTACATGGAAGGCTGGTACCCGACCGGCGGCGCTGTCCCCGCGAACGGTTTCACACCCAGCGGTGCCCTTCTGAAGTCCACCATAGCCGTCGCCGGACAGCAGATGCAGGGGACAAGGGCCGACAGGAGGAACGAGGGAACCTGGCCCAACAACGCACAGGGCTGGGGAAGAGTGGTCCTGGACAACGCCCTCTACTTCCCTGGCGATGCTAGCAGGCTTCACATTGTCGACCACACTGAGGGGCTGGCAACAGGAGAGAGCGTGGAGTACACCTACTACGTCTCGAGCGGCGCGATCCCGTTCAAGGTCGCGATGGCGTACAGCGACTATCCCGGAGCGACGCCGACAACCAAGGCGCTCGTGAACAACCTGGATCTTCTTGTCACATCCCCTACGGGGGCGACTTTCAAGGGGAACGCGTTCTGGACGGGGAAGAACGTCTACACGACTCTCGTCGAGTCCAGGCCCGACTTCGGGTCCTACGACATCGACAACCCGCTAGAGGCGGTTCTCGACCTGACCCCGAGCGTCGGCTTCTGGAAGGTGAGGGTGACAGGGACGAACGTTCCCTCCGGGCCTCAGCCCTTCGCGCTGTCGATAATCGGAGCGACGGACCCGGGCTACGGACAGCTGTTCCTCGACAGGACTCTGTACGGAGACTCGGACACTATCACCATAACGGTGGAAGACGCGGATGCGGTCGGCCCTCTGATAGTTCCGGTGTACAGCGACACGGAGACCGGCGGTGAGAATGTCACACTCCTCGAGATCGGATCAGGTGTGTTCGAGGGGGCGATCAACACCGCCTTCGGCACACCAACCGCCGACGGAGCCCTCCAGGTGAGCGAGGACGACACGGTCACGGTCGAGTACGCGGACACGACGGTCCCGATTAGGACCCTCCAGCAGACGGCGCTCATAGACGGCGCACCCCCGATGATTACGGGCGTGAAGGCGACGAGGATAACCAACGCGGCCGCCACGATAGTGTGGAACACGGACGAGTCGGCGACCTCGACGGTCTACTACGACACCAGCCCTGTGTCTCTGACCAATACTGCGGTCAAGACGCCTGCTGGTCTCTTCGTCTCCCATTCCATTGATGTTATCGACCTGCAGACGGGCGTGAAGTACTACTTCGACGTCGAGTCGACGGACAGGTTCGGACACACGACTCTGGATGACAACCAGGGACAGCACTACAGCTTCGTTACAACCGAGAAGGCGGAGCTTCTCCTCGTCATCGGCGACGACACGTTCCCGCCGGAGAGTGTCGATAGGTACAAGAACGCGTTCGAGAGCTTCGGCTGGTCCTACAACGAGTGGTATGTGGACAGAAGCGGCGTTCCGACGCTAATGCTGCTCCAGGGATACAAGGTCGTGCTCTGGCAGACCGGCCTGGAGGAGTACCCACCGTTCGAGCCTGAGGAAAGGGTCCTGATAACGAACTACATAGACGAGGGAGGACGGTTCTTCGTCTCCTCGCACGATGTCGTATGGGCGCTTGCCAAGGACTCCGGTTCCGAATACGCGTCAATAGAGTCCGGACAGTGGGTCAATTCCACACTGAAGGCGGACTGGGACATAGACCCCAGCCTCTGGACTGCCAACGAGGGGTCCATCGGAGACCCGATCAGCAATGAGTACGTTGGAATCAACCGGGTTAATTACGAGCCCCACAGGTCAGGCGGTTCTGGGGATGAGGTCATTCCTCAGAGCTACGGTGGAACCGTCTCGACCGTCTGGAAGAACTACGGGATCGATGCTTCCCCGGGAGATATCGGGCTCAAGTGGGTCTCCTCGGCTGCGAACGGGACCGCGGGACCTGGGAACGTCTGGGGAGGTCAACCATCTAAGCTGGCCTTGTGCTTCTTCGAGGTCTCCAGAGTCAACTTCGCATCAATGAACGACCTGGACAGGGGCTCGATAATCAACAAGACGGTGGTGTGGCTGATTGGCCACGACCATCCAGATGTCCAGGTGATCGCTCCCAACGGCGGAGAGGTCTTCGTCGGGAACACCGTACAGATCGACTGGAGCCGCCAGGTGTACTCGTCAGGCGTGAACAGCCAGGCGCTCTTCTACAGCCCGGACGATGGTCAGTCCTGGGTGAGGATAACGCCCGACCCGTTGCCGGGAGACACGGCCTACAACTGGGACGTGAGCCTCCTGCAGAACGGGATACACTACCGCGTGAAGGTCGCTGTCGAGGACGACGGCGTCCCCTACCCGATGCTCAACGGCACGGACATATCGGATGACACGTTCACTATCCTGAAGCCAGGGGGAGACAGTGTTGGCCCCATAACCGTCCCGGGAAGCATAAACGCAGTCCCGAACCCGGCCGAGAGATACACCCCCATCACATTCACGGCGACCGTCGACGATACGAACTACGGGAACTCGATGATACAGGCCGTGGAGTTCTACATGGACGCTCCTGGACCTGACGGCGGAGGAACGCCGATGAGCCCTGTGGACATCTTCGACACCGCCCTAGAGCAGGCCACTTGGACCGGCTCGGCAGACTGGCCGCCCGGAGTGCACTGCATCTTCATCCACGGGCAGGACGCCGCGAACAACTGGGGCGAGTGGGAGTCTAGGTGCTTCACCATGCTCGGCAAGGTGGTGCAGGCCGCATCCAACTTCATGGCGAGGATCACTGGATTCGCCCACGGGGATGTGACGCTCACATGGACACTGTCACCTGACGACCCGCTTGACGTTACTAACTACGCCATCTATTCCGGGACGAGCTACGACCCGACGGCCGCGAGCTACTCGTTCCTCGCCAGCGTGCCGAACCAGACGGACATGTACGTTCACGCGGGAGCGGGTTCGGCCATCAGCAACTACTACTACGCGATATACTCCAACAGCTCGGGCGGCGATTCCACCATGGCCTCGCAGCAGGCGGCGAAGTACTGGATACTCCTTATTGGAGGCGTGAACTTCATCTCGGTGCCGATCACACCATCTGACCCATACCCGGCAACGGTGTTCAAGATGATGGACACCAAATTCAGGGTCTGGACCTACGACCCGTTGGCGGGCGGTTGGGACAGTTTCAATTCGGTCAAGGCCTACGGCGGAGGATTGTCCACGATTATGCCCGGCAAGGGCTACTGGCTGGACGTCCCTGCGGCTGACGATCTCCACGTCGCTGGATACGTGCAGACCCAGGTCCCGATCGAGCTGATCTCGCCTTGGACCCTTGTCGGATACCCATCGCTCACAGTCTCGATGACTGTCGGTGACCTGAAGGCTACAACCGGGGCGACGAAGGTCGAGGGATACTCGGCGGCAGCGCCCTACCACCTGCAGGAGCTTGCGGACGTGTACGTCCTTGCACCCGGAGAGGCCTACTGGGTCGGCGGCGCCGATTTCATCTGGCAGGTCTACATCTGAGCAGGCTCATATAGGCGGCTTGACTAAGGGAAAGTGAACCCCCATGACGAGCAGAAGCGTCATCGCAGTAATGCTATCCCTCGCGTTCATCCTGACAATCGGTCCAGTTGACCTCGCCTCGACGAAAGGAGAGGTCTACGACGCGCAAGTGGGTGATCCGCACTACCTCGGTATCAATGGACTCGTTTTCGATACCAGGAACGGGGAGCCGCTGGTTCCCGCCGCTCTGAGAGTGACTGACTATCCCGCCGGGGGCGACGGATACTACATCGTCCAGTTCAGTGGTCCCGTCACGGAGGAGCACAAGGAGTCGCTGGCGCGAGTCGGCGCGGAGATCGTGAACTACGTTCCTTCGAACGCGTTCCTCGTGAGGATGGCCCATGGACTGCGTTCGAGCCTGGAGAAGGTCCAGGCGGTCCAGTGGACGGGCGTCTTCCAGCCCGCGTACAAGATAGTGCCCGAGCTCACGTTCGAGGCGGGCATAGTCGAGGCTCAGATCATCACGTTCAATCCGGATGGCGTCAACGCCGTTCTCGAGCTGCTCCCGGAGCGCAGGGTCATCTACACGTACGAGGGGAAGGACTTCGGCAGGGTGGACGCCCGCGTGACCTACGAGCAGGTCGTCGAAATCGCCTGCCTCGCCGACGTCAACTTCATACAGCCGCGAGAGGTCCCGGAGGTCCAGAACAGGCGGATGCAGTGGATAATGCAGACGAACGTCCAAGGCGACAGGCGCATCTGGGACGTGGGGATCTCGGGCGAGGGACAGCTCGTCGGGTTCTCCGACACGGGGATTGACTTCGACCACAACTTCTTCCGCGAGAACGCGACGACGATACAGAAGGGCGACATCTACAACGTCACGGACACGACCCGGAGAAAGCTCGTGCGGTACTGGGTGCACGGCGGCGCAAACGAGGAGTGGGCGTGGAAGGACAGCCCCAACCGCTGGGACCCCGGCGCTGGATGGGCGACCATAGGACACGGGACCATGGTGACGGGGACGTTCGGCGGCAATGACGATCCGATCGGTTCGAGCACCAATGACGGAGGCGCCAAGGGCGCCAAGATATTCTTCCAGGACATAGGCGACGTGCGGCAATGGGGAGGATACTGGCGGGATGCCTTGGCCTGGATACCCTCTGACTACGACAATCTCTTCGGTCCCGCCTACAACGCGGGCGCGAGGGTGCACTCGGGTTCCTGGGGCTCCTCCACGACCGCCTACACGCAGGGCGCACAAATGCTCGACGAGTTCATGTGGGACAATCCCGACATGCTGATCATATTCTCGAACGGGAACGGAGGCGGGGGCTGGTACGACGTCGTTAGCCCCGCCACTGCCAAGAACGTGCTGTCATCGGGATCGAGCGCGACCTCTCCGAACCAGAACAGCGTCGCCGACTACAGCAGCCCCGGACCGACCTCGGACGGTAGGAGAAAGCCCACCGTCATTGCGGTCGGAGAAGGCACCTCATCCATGTCCACGGGAAACCCGAGAGACGACACGAACACGGCCTGGGAGGCGGGCTGGGGCGGAACGAGCTACTCGGCTCCGGACCACGCATCGCTCGCGGCCATGACCCGCCAGTACTTCATGGAGGGTTGGTGGCCGACTGGGACGAAGAACCCCGCGGACGGTTTCGAGCCCTCCGCAGCATTGGTGAAGGGCGTGCTGGCGGCAAGCGCCCAGCAGATGACCGGCTCGTACACGGACAGGGAGAACGAGAACACCTGGCCCAACAACGCACAAGGCTGGGGGCGGGTCCTCCTGGACGACGCGCTATACTTCGCGGGCGACACGAGGCGCATGGAGATCGTTGACGACACGTCCAGCCTGAGCACGGGGGAGTCAAGGATCGAGTCCTACTTCGTTCTCGATTCCGCAGAGCCGCTGAGGGTGATGCTCACGTGGACCGACTATCCCGGGGTCGCGTGGACCACACCGAACATCGTGAACGACCTCGACCTTCTTGTGACGGACCCGCTCGGAACCACGTACAAGGGCAATGTAATGGGGACCTTCGCTCAGGGAGAGTCACAACCCGACACGGGCAGCTACGACAGGCTGAACGTGCAGGAGGGCGTCCACATCAAGAGCCCCATGGTGGGCGCGTGGACGATCGAGGTGATAGGGTACAACGTCCCGAGCGGACCGCAGCCCTACGCCCTCGTGGCGCTGGGCGACCTCGGCACGGGCTGGGGACAGGTGTATCTGGACCGGAGCGTCTACGGGGACAGCGACACGATAGGGATAACTGTCCGTGACACGGGACCGACGGGCGTGAACGTGACCATCTGGAGCATGACGGAACCCGCTCCCGAGACGGTCTCGCTGAACGAGTCCGCGCCCGGCTCAGGGAGATGGACGGGGACGATCGACACGACTACCGGTGCGCCAACGACAGATGGACAGCTGCAGGTCTCGGAGGGCGATCTGGTGACCGTCCAGTACGACGACATGAACCCGATACACACTTCCACGGACACGGCGACCATAGACGCCTCGGCCCCGCTGATATTCAACCTCTTGGTCACCAACATCACGTCCACTTCTGCGAACGTTATCTGGAGGACGAACGAGCCCGCGGACTCGAGAGTGTACTACAACACAAGCGCCCCGCTCGACATGGAGGAGTACATGAGCGGGTACCGCATCCAGCACGACGTGCTGCTGACGGGACTGCAGCCCGAGACGATGTACATGTTCGACGTGGAGTCCTCGGACCCGTACGATCACACGACCACTGACACGAACGGAGGGCTGCACTACAACTTCACGACGCTGAAGCTCTCACCCGAGCCCCCGACGAACCTCAGAGCGTGGCTGTTCGGACCCAACTACGAGCACGTCCATATCGAGTGGGACCTCTCCGCAGACGACGCGACGATGATCGACCACTACACCGTGTACTACAACACGGGAGCATACAATCCAGACGGGACGGGATACCAGTTCCTGGTGACAGTCCCGCAGGGCTTCAACTTCTACGACCACTACAACATGGGGCACCTGAACCCGATGAACATCTTCTACTACGTGGAGGCGAACTACAGCGCTGGACTTCCGGCCAGGACCGAGGACCAGGCGGCCAAGTTCACAAGATGGACGCCGCCGGGCAACGTGCTTCTTTCCTTCCCGCTCAAGATGGTCAACGAAACCATAGAGTACGCGCTGCAGACGGTCAGCTGGGACATGGCGAGGTTCTACGATCCGTGGACGGAGGAGTGGAGGGAGAACCACATCTGGAAGAACTGGAACGACCTTCTGACGGTGAACCAGTCCATGGCGATCTGGGTCAATGTGACTTCGGCAGAGCCTGTTACGAGCTCGGGGGTGGTGCCCAAGAGCGCGGAGATCTTCCTGAAGGAAGGGTGGAACCTGGTCGGGTTCCCGCACCTGTACTGGGACTACACGGCTGGCGATCTGATGGCGCAGACCGGGGCCGAGAAGGCGGAGAGCTTCAACGCCGTCGCACCGCCGTACTACCTGTACCGCCTCACTGGACCGACGTACATGGCCCCGGGCGAAGGATACTGGATAAAGGTCCCCGCCGACACCATGTGGATGCTGTAGGCTGCTTTTCTTGAGCTTCCGCGAGCCTCAGAGGACGCCAAAGAAGTACGAAGCGCACAGGAACGAGAGCGAGTACAGTGGTATCGACACGATGAGCCCCTTCCCGATTCTCGAGAGAGTCGTCGTGACGTCGCCTCCCTGAAGGCCTTCCGTGAAGTAGCTCGCCACCGCCAGGTTGCAGCACAGGAGGGCTCCCAGGATCAGCACGAGGGCGGACGGTGTCATCCCTCCGGAGCCCGAGAAATGGGTTTCCATGAGCAGGGACATCGAGGCCGTGACACCGAGCACCAGAGGCGAGAAGAACGTGAGAGTGCTGTTCACCGTCTGGACGATCGGGCTCATCTCGTCCCTTGCATCCGCTTCGATCCTCGAGGTATCCCTGAGGTCGGATGCGATCAGCTTGGCCACCGTTCCCGCCAGAATCCCGTCCTTCTGCGTGATGTCCACGACCGCCTTGAGATTCGATCCCAGAATGGGTTCATCCCGCATCGCGCTTTCGCACGTCAGCGTCTCCCCGGCCGTGGTCGTGCCCCTCGACATGAGGAAGATGTCCCTGGTGATCCTCCCCGCCAGTTCCGTCCCTTCCATCCGTTCCGCGGTCTTCAGAAGCGCCTCCTCCAGGGGCTTTCCCGCCAGAAGGAAGTCGCCAAGAGACTCAAGCCCCTCCGAGACATCCTCGCGGGATACTTGCGGCATCGTGACTTTCATCATCCTGCCCGTGAAGAGCATTGCGAGAGCTATCATCGAGGATGCGGACACAAGAACCACGAGGGACGAGACCGGCGTGGGCTCGAGAAGCCAGGCGGTCGCCACACCCAGGACGATCGTGACGGAAGCGGCAGCAAGGAGGGCGGACATACCACGGAGGCCGAGCTGGAGACGGCCAGGGGAGGAGAACGGCCGTCTGGACAGAACCTCCCTGCAGTACAGGAGCATGCCCAATGGGAAGACTATGTCGAGGATAACTGCAATCGCGGCGGGGCTGAGAGCGCTTTCCCCGCTCATTCCTTCGCCAGCAATGCCCACGGGAGCCGCGACGGTGAGCGAGGACATGGGCAGCAGCGAGGCGATCATGACGGGAAGCACGATGCCCAGGGCGAAGACGACGTTTATCGGCGCTTTGAGGGATGCGAGATATCCTTTGAGCTTCCTTCTCGTGTGCAGGTGGACAGGGGACATCAGGGAGCCGAGGTTGTCCCTCCGGCCCAGTCTCACGGAATCCGAGAACCGCCGCAGAGCCTCCTCGAGACCATCGTTTCTTCCCCTCCATTTCCGCACGTACTCGGCGAAATCCTCTGGGAGACTTCTTCCCTTCGTGTGAACGTTCCAGATCATCCGCTGGAAGCCGCCCTTCAGCATCCCCCTGGAGTTCTTCGCGGACGAAAGGACCGCGTTCTCATAGGTCAGCGCCCCTCCCGCGCCGCCGATCAGATAGCTCATCACCTCTGGAGCCTCCCTGAGGGACGATTTCTCGATCCTCGCGGCGAGCGTTGCCGGATACGACAGGACCGTTCTCTGGAGAAGCAATGGGAGGATGAGAGCGAGAACGATGTAGATGGAATGGGGGTGAAGCACCGCGAGGACCGGGACCGCCAGAAGAGAGCAGAGGAGGACCAGTCGTCCACCGGAGACCACCTCCCCAGGCCTCAGCCCGAGCCCCACGAAGGCGATGTCGTCCTCGATCGATCTCATGTCATAATCCAGCATCGACTTTAGCTTCGAAAGGGCCGGGACAAGCCGCTTCTTGGCGCCTGACCGAGCCGTCCGGGCCGGGCCCGGGCTTGGCTTCGTCCTGCACCGCAGAGGTCCGAGCGTGCGGTGGGCAAGCCTGCAGAGCCTCGTGAATGCTACCCCGGGCCTAGACATAAACGGCCCTCACATCCATCCATTCCTTCCACTGCGCAACCAGGTCGCTGCCGGAGTAGCCCTCCTCGAGGAGGGATGAGAAGACCGAGTTCGCCAGCGAGACGAGCTTCGCGGAGAGCAGCTTCGTCCCCAGCCTGCGGGCGAGCTCGACGACGTGGAGCTTACACTCAGCCCTAGCGCGGATGTTAGCAAGAGCTTCGCCATAGCTCATTCCCCAGGAGTTCGCAATCTCTCGAATCTTGTTGGAACCGTGAAGGAAGACATCGGTCTCGACAAGAGAGTCCTGCGAGATGCTGAACCTCATCAGGGGGAGGAACCTGCCATCATAGGATTCCTTGCAGAGCTCGGAGATCTCGATCACCCTGCGTCTGGAGTTCTGCGTTCCCCTCGGCCGGAACAGTCCCGCGACGATGACGATATCGGTGGCCGAGAAGGACTGCGGAGGAATGCCCAGATCGTGGACAACTCGCTCGAACACGCTCCTGGATGAGCTTCCGTGGATCGTTCCGAGGACCGCCGAGCCCGCGGTTCCCACCCGCATCGCCTCGTAGAGCGTCTTGGCTTCCTCCCCCCTGACCTCCCCGAGTACCAGGGCCGATTCGCCCAAGCGGAGAGAGACCCTTAGCGCCTTCTCCGCTGTCATCCGGTTCGACGACTGCCCGGAACCGACGTACAGGCCCTGGATCTTGTACCCGAGGCGGCGGAGCTCGGCGCACGGGAGCTCCAGCGTGTCCTCGATCGTGAGAACGCGCTGGCTGGTCGGGAACTCGAACATCATCGCTCCCAAGAGGGAGGACTTCCCCGCCCCGCGACTGCCCGTGACGAGTATCGTGGCATTCCCGTCGATGAGGAACGAGATGAGACCGGCGGCTAGCGGCGTCAGGCTCCTGTGATAGACCAACTTCGTGAGCGTCCAGGGGTCCGTGGAGTGCCTACGAACGGCGAGGGCTATCCCGTCTGGGCTGAGCGGGGGTGCCACGGCGGTCAACCTGGCGTTCATGTCACCGAGGTCCGTCTCAAGGACCGGGCTCCTCTCCGAGAACGGCTTCCCGCTCATGATGAGGAGCTTGGAGATGATGTTACGCAGGCCCGTTTCGCACATGAGGATGTTCGACCTGCATCTCTGATGTGATCTTCCTCCCCCGGCATCGGCAACCGTGAGATGGAACGGCACCTTTTCGCAAGGTGCGTCGAGAAAGATGTCCTGAACGTTGGAATCGGCAAGGAGGATCTCGAGGATTCCCAGCCCGGCGGTGTTCCTCTCCAGAAGGACCGCCAGAAAGCGCGACCGACGCAATCGCTCGGCCTTCCCCAGGGTTCTGGGCAGATGGAGCGCGATCAGGTGTTCCGCCCGATTCCTGATGTAGCGTCTCACCTGGGCGGCGTTGCCGAGATCGAGGTTCGAGGGCAGGACGGACCAGATCTCATCCACGACATTCCAGAGGATCGAGAGCTCATCCTCGGGCACTTCGAATGAGGGCGGAGAGAGCCAGTACAGGAAATCGGGGGAGTTCTCCAGACGGAAGATCTGGATGCGGGACTCTCCGACGGCATAGCTGCTGGTCACCTCGAGATGCTCAGGAGGGTCGCCGAGGACCCAGAAGGAGACGAAGAAGGGCTTCCACTTCTGGTCCCTGGCAAGGAGCCGGCCGATTGACCGTTGGATGGCACTTGTGTCTATCCTCCTAATCCTGAGAGCCGCGTGAGCGTAGGGGTCTCGCAGCGCACGGGAGGTTCTCGAAGTCCTTTCGACCGAGGTCACCCCTCCACGATCCCAAGGCCTACCCTGAGAGCGAACCGTCTGAGGAGCATCGCCTCGTCAAGGAGGATGAGGGCATCCGCCTTCGTCTGGAAAAGGCACAATTCGCATCTGGGTCCGCCATCCTCCTTAGCGATCTCAAGCATCTTCCTCAGCGTCGAGAAGAAATCGGTGAGCCCGCTAAGGAACGCGGCCTCCAATTCGGCAAACAGCCTCCTCGGGTCCAGCTGACATCCGCGGCATTGCTTCAACTCCTTCTTCGGCCGGACACGCTGGTTCAGCTCCGCCCTGACCGCTGAGAGGGCGTCCAACAGGCTCCTCATCCTGGACAGGAGCTCCACGCTCAGCGTCGTGTACATCTTCACAATGGTTCCTGAGAGAACCACTCTCTCAATGCTCAGCCTGGAGTCGAAGGCCAACAGGGAGCCCGTGAAGCACTTCTGCTTCCTCAGGTCAGGACGGGCATCGCATCCCGTGCAGTCGATCTCGAGAAGGTTCCTCTCTTTTGAATACTCCGCCCTGCATGTGTCCAGGCCGACATCCCTCCGAACGCATATGCAACTTCCGTGAGGGTTAAAAACCTTCTTGGCAAGATATTTACCCAGTCCCCCGTTAGTAATAGCATGTGGAGGGATGAGAGAGCAATTTCGCACATTCTAGAGGAGCTCGTGGCGCTGGCGGTGATCCTCACGGCGCTGGGCCTGCTCCTGGTGAGTCTGCACGGCAATTACGTGAACGATATCGACACGCTGAAGGCACTGGAAATGAAGGAGGATGCAAGGGGTCTCCTTGAGAAGGTCGTGTCCCATCCCCAGCTGACCAAGGACGGGGAATACCTCCTGCTGGACCATGCATCTGTGTTCAACACATCCGTTGAGCGGTTGGGAGAGATCCTCCAGACGCCGTACGAGTTCCGACTGGCGATACACGACGTGACGAACTCGACGGACAGGTCCTTCCAGACTTCCGCGCCGTTCGGGAATGTCATCGGATCGACGACTAGCTGCAACGTCTGGATCCGACAGGGAGAGGTCCACGCCGCTCGGGTGTCGATCCTCATATGGAGAGGGTGAGATGAACAGTACGGGTCAGCTGGCCGTCACGGATGCGCTTATCTTCCTGCTGATCGCGAGCCTGATCGTGTCCTTCTCGCTGATGGGCATGTCCGGGCATCTGGAGATCTCGGAAATCGACTCCGCGGCGGATACAAAGGACTACGCGGAGGATACGTTCATCGTCCTGATGCGCAGCACGTTGGACCTGGGACGTTGCGGGACGAACCATACGCAGGCGGTCGACAGATACATCCTGCTCAGGACCAGCGCACAAGACAGCGGGGAGTCGACGGAGCCACTGATTGAGTGCGATCTGCTCGTGTACGAACTCGCAAGGAATCTGATACTGGAGAGGTACGGCTTCCTTCTCACTTCCAGCTACACCAACGAATCCTCGGGAGGGCTCACGAAGATCGCGTTCGCCCCGGAAGAGAGTGACCCGCCGAGTGAGCACTTCCGGCTGAGCTGGGCCTACCCGATGATTGGTTTCGGGAAGTCAGGCGAAGCTATCGTCAATCTTGATCTCTGGCGAAGGTAGCGGGAAGACCGGCAGGCCTAATGAATGAACCCGGGATCCAGATGGAACTCTGCATGATAGGCACGGTCGCCTTCGGTCGGTACGGGCGCACCTCGGCAACGTTATTACTCCGGTATGCATCTGGTTCCTCAGAGGAGAAACCATGCCAACAAGGGTAGGATTCCAATTTGGGGAAGGGTCGATGGGCAAGCGGCTCTTTGGTAGGAAGGATGGAGGAGTGTCGATGGGCAAGCTCATCATCACTGGCTTGATTGTCGCAGTCTTCGTCTTCTTGCTCGTAGGAGGTTTCGTGAACGTACCCGCCGGTCACAAGGGCGTCATCGTGGCCGCGCCGGCAGGACCGGACAAGGTCGAGATAAGCGAGGGATGGCACTGGAACCCGTACTATGCCCTGTCCAGCATCGAGATCATCCGCTACAACACGCAGACCAGGGACATGAGCGCGTCACAGGGAAGCACGCTGACAGTGAGATCATCCGACAACCTGGACATACGAATGGACGTCTCTCTCATCTGGAGGATGGAGCCCGACAAGGTCGCCGACGTCAGGATCGCGAGGGGGGACATTCTCGACCTCGTCGACAGGTACCTCAGGAACGTGCCCAGGAACGTGGCGAGCAACTACACGGGAGAGTACATCGGCGGAGAGGGAAGGATGGTCGTCGAGGAGGAGACGCGAGTGGTAATCAAGCTGGAGCTGGATGCATACGACGTGGTCGTGGAGGACTTCCTGATAAGATCGATAGACCTTCCCACGACGCTCGACATAGCCATCGAGGAGAAGAAAGCGGCGGAGCAGAAGGTGATCACGGCAGAGTTCAACAGGAACGTCACCATCATAAACGCGGACGCGGAGAGGCTGCAGGCCATTCTCGAGGCGGAAGGCATCAGGAACGCGACAATAATAATGGCGAACGGAACCGCCGAGGCCGTGAGGATGGTCATGGAACAGCTGCAGATCTCGGACCCCAATCTGGTCAATGTGACCGAGGCGTACCTGACGCTGCTCTACATCCAGGCGCTCACGAACCCGGACAGCAACATCCAGTACATCATCATCACGGACGGCGGGACCCCGATAATCATCCAGCCGCGACCGTAGGCGGGGGCGTGCGGGGCGGACCTGCGCAGAGGGCTAGTAAGTATACCAGTGCTCCGCTCCGATCTCGCT
>JAJISH010000283.1 GCA_022848825.1 Thermoplasmatota archaeon | reverse complement strand
GGACGCGACGGCGTTCGGGGAGGAGCCTAGTATCGTGGCCATCCCGCCGATGATCGTTGAGGCCGCCACGGCGCGCAGGAGGACGACCGCGATTCGATGCTCCTTCTCCTTCTCCTGCGTGACCCTGTGCGCGATTCCGATCGTGACGGGAATCAGAAGAGCCGCCGTCGCCGTGTTGGATATCCACATGGAGAGGAGAGCGGCTCCGAGCATGATCGCGAGAAGAAGCCACTTGAACTCCCCCTTCGACTTGGAGATCAGATAGAGGGTGAGGCGCTTGTCGATCCCGTTCCTCCTGAAAGCCTCCGCGATAATCAGCCCGCCCATGATGACGTAGACAACCGGATCCGAGAACGGAGCAAAGGCCTGTTCCGCGGGAGAGGTGTCACCCACACCTCTCGGGAATATGTCATAGAGGACCAGAAGAGCGGGCGCCAGAAGCGAAGTGATGGGCAGGGGAAGCGACTCGAAAGCCCACATCAGGGCTACGCAGAGGAATATCCCCAGCATATACTGGATGGTCGTGTCGATACCCAGCGGGACGAAGGTGAAGAATAGAAGGACGCTGAAAGGGATGAGGAGCTTGATGGTCTTCCTCGTCCACGCTCCCAGCCTGCCGAAGAACTTGAAGAACGAGGGCTTGAGCCCGACGATGTGCCTTTCCGCCTCGATGAGTGCGTGAACGACCTTCTTCGAGACGCGCTTTGGCTTTTCAACTTCCTTGTCCTGCCTCTCGTCGGGAGAGTCCTTCATTACGATGCCCAATTGCACCGTTCCTAAAAAACCTATTTCAAGCGGACGGGCATCTTCTCCCAACCCCTCCGCTCAACCTTATATACGCGGATTCGTTGATACAGACTCGGAGGAGATTGAATTGTCATACAAGAAGATGGCAGACACCATCGTGAACAAGTGCCTGAAGGTAAGCAAGAAAGACGTCGTGATCGTGAGCACCTACCAGCACACACTCGATTTGGCCGAAGAGATAGCTGCGACATGCTTCGACAGGGAAGCGGACGTTCTCATGACATTGGACACGGACCGCGTATTCTATCACCACCTGCACGTACTCCCGGAGTCCAATCTCAGGCGGACATCGGCTCATTGCATGGGTCTCTCAAGATACAGCACGGTGAACATATTCATTGGCGGTCCAGAGGACCCGAGGCCGATGAGCACGATCCCGCCGGAGAAGTATGCCGCGATGTTCGAGGGCGAGCAGCCGCATGGTGACTACATGCGGAAGCAGAAGATCAAAATCGGGTACCTGGGCATCGGCGCCGTCACGCCGCAGAGGGCGAAGGCTTACGGGTTCGACTACCCCAAGTGGAAGAGAATGGTCACTGCCGCCTCTGCCGTTGACCCCGCCGAGATGAACAAGTTCGGGAACAAGCTGAAGAGGATCCTAGAGAGGGGAAAGCACATGCGCATCACGACGAAGGCGGGCACCGATCTGAGCTGCGACCTGGGCAGTCGAAAGGCGTTCGTATTCACGCCCAAGCTGACGAAGGCCAATATGGACAAGGGACTGTTCGGCGTGTCAATACCCGCAGGAGAAGTCGCTATCGCTCCGATCGAGAAGAGCGTCAAGGGCAAGGCGTACTTCGACGTCCCGCAGCCCTCCGTCGGGAAGCTCGTTGAGGGCATAAGATGGACGTTCAAGGACGGACGCTTGAAGTCGTTCACCGCGAAGAAGAACGTGAAAGCGATCAAGGGGATGTGGGACAAGGGTCACGGCGACAAGGACAGGTTAGGCGTGGTGGCCTTTGGCATAAACCCGAAGGGAAGGGTCGGTTACCTGGAGAACTACCTGGCGATGGGCGCCGTCACGCTGGGCCTGGGTGATAATGAGGAAATCGGCGGCAAGAACAAGAGCGACGCGGGTGCCGGTGCTACAATGGCCAAGGCCACAGTCGAGGTCGACGGCAGGGTGATACTCAAGAACGGCAAGTACACGATCTAGCTGACGTACTTGTCTATCGTCGGCGTGAGCATGGGAGCGGGCATCGCCCCCTGCAGCTGATCGACCAGCTGGCCGTTCTGGAACACGAGCAGCGTGGGGATGGCCATGATCCCGTACTTCGTCGGGGTCGCGGGATTCTGGTCCACGTTCATCTTTCCGAAGACGACCTTGCCTTTG
>JAJISH010000282.1 GCA_022848825.1 Thermoplasmatota archaeon | reverse complement strand
CGTGAGGGGGCGGCCCTTGATCTCCTTCAAGTAGTTCTCCGGCGGTTCCTCGAGCAGCATCACGCCCTTCGCGTACGCACTTGCGTCGAAGAACTTCTCCTGCTGGCTCATCTGCTTCTCGGAGAACTCCCGGTCATCGGGGAACTTCGGCACGTTGGCCAGATAGGGTATTCCCTTCCATTCTCTTGCGACCACTTGGTCACCCAGTTTTCCTGATGCGAATCGCATCACGACGTTGTTTTGTGTTTTCATATTTGTACTTCCTAGGCGGTCTGTCTTCCGGAAGCCCCGTGGATGCCGCCAGAGAAGCGTTCTTGGCAGTTCCCAGGGGAATCCTAGGTTCTGCGGTAGTTCCTCCGTGACGTCCAAATGACCTGCGAGCGACATACCTGTGACTTTCTTGTGGGACCCTTGTGGTGGGCTTACCGTAGCCCTGTGAGATCCTTGTGGAAGCCTGTGTGTCACCCGCCAGGTCTCCCCCTGTCCCCGCGACTTGCGGGGAGGGGATTGCGGGGTTTCCGAGTTTTTCCGGACCGCTCATAATTAGTATTTGGGAAGCCCTCATATTTAGGTCTGCCGATGACTGGATAAGGCCGGAGAAGGGGGAATCCAACACATTCCGCACGATTTCGCACGATTTGGTGTTTCGAGGACTTGGAGTGGAAAAAAGGGGTCAGGACAAATCCCCTGCCAGTCCCTTTTCGCGATGTGGAAGGATAGGCATCTGGCTCTCAATTCCAAGAAGGGCGCAAAAAGATACGAGATACCGGTTGAGGATTTCCGGCACCACCATAATGCCCACCGTAGAATCCTGAAATGCCGCTGATGCAAGAGTCGCTGGAAGAGTCTCCCCCTTGTGATGCCATGAGTCTGATGATTCACAAAAATCTCCTGTCTTTCGTCGTAGAGCTACCACACAATACGAGTTCTCAAATCGGCGACGGTTTCCAAGAGAGCCTCGTGCATTCGCTGATCATATCTAGTCATAGGTGTTTCAATGAAGAGGCGGGAAGAAGAGGTGTTCAGCTCTGTCTCGAGCTACGTCCTACGTCCTCAGAGAGATCGTGGCCGAGGAGGGGTGGCCTTCCGCTCAGGCTTCGGGAGTTCATCTTCCCTTTGAGGATGGATGGGGAGATATGGTTCATTGTGCTACCGTTTTCCAGAACAGGAAGTACAGGGACAATGGGGATTGCTTGGAGATTGAGATTGTTCCCTGCAACTGAGATTCATCGGGTCTCCAGAATCCTTGGTGCGGAGAATTCTTATAGTGGCTTAGGATACATCGTCTTGATAATTGGAGGAAAAGCCAAATACTTGTCAAGGCGATATACCACCATATATCGCAACAAGGTGAGAGAATGGGCATTGAGAAGGCCGGAAGAGTTGCTGTAAAGGTCGAGGGACTGAAGATATCAGAATTCTTCAACAAGGACTTCGTTCAGAAGATTAGAGAGAAGATGGGTGAGGCCAAGTTCACACATTTCTGCATAATCCTTGAGAAAGAAAGCGACAACGAAAAAGACGAGAAGGAGTATGAACTCGTTCACTTGACTCACAACTCACCGAAGGAATTCGATGAGAAAATCCTCACCATTAGGACTGATAAGCCAGAGACCTTTGAGGCATTATACGATGTTGTGAAGGACTTTGTTGGATAGTGATTCCATGTCACTAAGATACGAGTTTGATAGTGGAGGGTTCGAGAAGCGGACTGGAATAGATGCAGGTTTCGACCAAGACTTGGGAAACTGGTTCGAGAACATATCGTCGGAATGGTTCTACTCACGTCATGGAATGGAAAGGGGTTGCAGGGCATTGATCCTACGTGTTTTACTGCATCCTGCCTCGAAGGAAGTTGTCCGTGTTCCTGCACCCAAATGTGACCTCGGAGGCGAAGAGGGGCGAAGAGCATTCTGGGAGTCGTTCTTGGGAGAACCGATAAAGGAACCTCACAAGGGAGCAGTGAAGGAATTCGAGAACCGTTGGACGAAACTCCTTCCTAAAGGAACGGAGATTGACATCGAAGAAATCATTGACAGTACCGATGAGGAGTAGTAGGATTGGATGCCAGAACGGATATACATCGATTCATGCGTATTCATGAACAAGTCGTTCAAGGATGCGGCAAAGAAGACGGAAAAGGACCTCGCTGAGGATTTTCTTCAGAAAGTCGAAGATGGAGAATAGGTGGAGTGATCACTCCGTTCGTCATACTTGAGATCATGACGGCTGGGCGAAGGATGCTAATTCGAAGAACAAAGAAACCCATGGATGAGATTGAAAAGGAGGTTCTTGAGGCACTGGAGAATGTTTCAAGGATGCAAAACCTCTATGTCTATCCGAATCCTCGAATCCATATTGACATTGACAAAGCCCTTCATATGGCTCAATCATTTGGACTCAAGTATCCTGGCAAGATTGTCAAATACAGACCTGGTACAGGTAGACCATTCGGGAGATACCATGAAGGTATGTTGGCATGCGACTTACTCCATTTGGCCTTTGCTCTGAACTCCGATTGTGATGAGTTTGTGACTTTCGACAAGGATTTCAAAGATGTAGATGAAGGGATAACCATAACGATTCTCCGAGGATAGAGGGACTCTCATTCTTCCGTTGTCCATTCGTTAGCCGTCTCGTCCACCATTTCTGCACAGAACCGGAGCGAGTAGTGCGCCCCTTCCAAGAAGCTGCCTACTGGCGGTAGATTGCGCTCCTATGGCCCAGAGTGAGCACGTACACAACCTCCTCTCCCCAGTCGATGTCCGCTATCAGGCGGTAGTCCCTCACCCTGATCTTGAACGCGCCGATGCCGCGGAGAGGTGAGACGCTCCGCCTCGGGTTTGCGGCCACCTCGCGTAGCTTCCTGACGATGCGCTCCTCATCCTCGTCTAGATTGCGGAACCTCTCCGCGGCCAGCTCGGTGAACTCGACCCGAAAGGGCAAACGCTCACTTTCCCTCTAGCCCGCTCAACGGGACCGTCTTCCGTTGCCGCACCTGCCTCCGCGCCTCGAAGACCTCTTCCAGGGTTTCCACGCTGAGCTCCTCCTCCAGGGACCTCGCGATCGCATATCGTATGAACTCGGACTTCGAAGGGAATCCTCTCCTGACCGCTGTCGCGGCGATGAGCTTGTCCTGTTCGGGAGAGACCTTCAGGCTGATTGTCTTCATCCATAGTGGGTATTACCACCGTATTACTTGATACTTGCTGCATGAGGCTGCTTTGCGTACGACCCCGAGTCGAGCCGCTATATGCCGCACTCGATCATGCCTAGTAGCCAAACAATCGCCCCTCCTCAGCTCAGAGACGCTGCACGCGTTTCCCCCAGAGCTCGGGAGACAGATTGAATGTCCAGAGGACGCCTTTGGAGCCCTCGACCACGAAACCTAGTCGCTTGAATTCCTCGATGGCCTGCCGTACCGTTCCGTGGCGCACAGCTTTCGCTCTCATGCGACGTTTGATCTCGTTCAAGCTCAGGGGCTCTTCGGCTTTGCGAAGAATGCGCTCTATCTCGTGCATTGTGACCAGGGTCGGACCGCGGCCTCCCATTGGCGGAGGCATTGGTATCTGTTCGGTTCGTACTGTCACGTGATGCTACTTACACGTAAGTTATACTTAACGTTACCTAGCCTTAAGGTCACTATGGTGAGGTTTTTGCATGGACTTGTCGGAAGTTCCCATTGGTCTTCTTGCTCCTCGCTTGCTGAATCCTTGCTGCTCGCTGCTCCTTCCTTGCAGGTTTCTTGCTCCTCGCTTGCTTGATCCTTGCAGGTTCCTTGCTGAAACCTTGCGACATCCTAGGGACTTACCAGGGACATACCTGCTACATCCTTGCTAGAACCTTGCAGGTCACCCCAGGTCCGTCGGTTATCCTTTGCCCTTCTCCGCGAATGAGGAGCCTTCAAAGGCCATGCGCGACGTGATCTCCGAGGAGAGAAACATCAGGAGACGTGTTCTCAATTGACGATGACTCGACCAATAGGTGGAACAGTTCGTTCCGCGCTGGACGGTGATACTATCACTAGACCAGGGGTAGCGTAAGCAAGAATGACCGAGATCCCCGCGCCGAAACATATTTGTCCCGCGAAAGAGGATGGTACTGCAAATGGATATGGAGGAGCGATGTGCCCAGTGCGGTGAGGGGTGCGTGAAGGACGGCGAGCAGTGGAAGAGGTGCGCAGAGCTCACCGATGATGATTGGCTGGAGCTCGTGGCGGCCGGGCTGCTCTTCACGGACCTCCTGGAGGACATGTTCTTCTAGAAAGCCCTGGCAACTCCTTCCATCACGTAGGGACCAGGGCCGATCCCCCAAGACCGCGAAGATGCAGAACGACGTAGTAGACCCCTATCCCCAGACTGACGAGTCCGTGGCTCAAGGCCCAGGCAATCGACGTGCCGACCAGGCCCATCGGGCCCAGGAGCAGATGAGCAAGACTCACGATGACAAAGGCATTGAATGCGGGGATGGCGATTATCGGCCACATCCTCTTCAGCACGCGCCTCGTGGCCAGGAAGACACCGTTGAAGGCCATGAAGATGCTGGCGATCGAGAACACCTGGAGGAGGACGAATCCCTCGCTCGAATAGTCGCCTCCGAAGAGCAGCAGGAGATACCCGCCGAAGAACATGACGAACAGCACGCCCGGGACCTGGAGCAGGAATATCAGCTTCAGCGCCTTGTTCACGTTGCCCCGCCATTCCCTCTCGAAGTGCGACCCCTCGGCGAAGAGGGACATGCACACCGCGCCAGTGATCGCGAACAGAAGGCTCGAGATCGTGTACGCGATGTAGTAGTATGCGACATTCTCCGTGGGGAGCTCGTGAAGCACCAGCAGGGGGAGCAGGGCCGCCGGAAGCATCCCGAAGATGGCGGCGACGTAGTTCCCCGCAGAATAGCGGACCATGTCCTTCACCACGCCCCATCTCATCGTGGGGATCGGCTTGTATCCGGGGATCACGATCCGCATGAAGAGCAGCATCCCGATTATGACGGCGAGCGTCTCCGCGAAGCCCCACGAGGCGAGGACCCCGAACGCTCCGAAATAGACGGCGAACACCACGAGGAGAGCGATCCTCACCCCGCCAACGAGGGTCGTGGCCATGACGAACGCCGACTTCCTCCTCGCGACGAAGACCTGTGTCATAAGAACGAGGAGCGCAAAGGTCACGGTGAAAAGGATGAAGGACAGGGTGAGCTCCCATCTCGCCCGAATGAAGAGCAGCGCTGGAGCCCAGAACTCCAGGCCCAGGAGGAACACGACCGATATCAGTATGGCCCCGATGCCGCTGATGGTGAGGCACGAGTTGATGATTGACCTCGAATTCTTTCCCGCAGAGGGAAGGAACCGCACGAGCGCGATTTCGAACCCGAACCTGGAGAGCAGTGCCAGGAACAGGATGACGGGTATGATGGCGGCCGCGAATCCCGCCTCCACGTCTGTGTAGGTCCTCGCGATGACTATCCAGAAGAGGAAGCCGAGACCGGCCATGAGGACCCTGTCCGCCATGAGGTATATGGCGTTCCTGTACAGCGGTACCCGCAGGTATTCGGGAAGTCTGCGTATGTACTCTCCGATCAATGACATGGTCACACTCACTGGTTCCCGGAATCTGGGGTCAATATCCGAGCCGTGGCTGGCCGACTCACTTGCCGTTCAATATGTTGCTTCGGTTTAAAGATTTCTCAGCCGTTGTCTGGACGGTCCTCCCGCTCCGCGAGCGCGAACCTGCCCAGAAGGAGGAGGACGAGCAGATAGACAAGGATGATAGCGCCCACGACCTCGCCTGCCATGGCGTAGGGGCTTGCGGTGAGATGGCCCCAGCTCAACTCGCCGGACGGGAAGGCGACCCCGTAGGCAGGCCACAGGAGCACCCCCATGCCCTCCAGGGAGAGGTCCAGCAGAAGATGGACCCACACCCCCAGGGAGAAGAGCAGTGGCCATATCGACACCGCAGTGCCTTTCTTGGACCACCTCAGCCAGAGGACGAGGCAGACCGCCATCACGATGAAGGCGAACACGAGCGTATGGGCGAACAGCCTCCCGCCGAAAGGAAGTCCGTAGAGGGGGCCAGTCGGCTTGTCTATCAGATCAGGGGTCACGGATGCTACGCCCAGGATGATGATGAACAGCTTCGGATTCAGGTTCATTCTTAGATAGCGACTGATTACGAATGCGATGCCAAGAGCAATGCCAACGTGACCCAGGGGAAACATGTTCCAGTCCTACCTTGCCTCACTGAGGCGTTTCCAGTATGTCCACGATCTTCCTTCCCGAGTTGCCGGTGCCATACGGGCTTTCTCCCATCCTCATTTCCTTGCTCTCCAAGAACGCTCTGACCGACTCTAGCACTCTCCCGGGTTCCAGGCCAACGACTTCGGCATGGCCGGTCTCGACGGCCTCGGGCCTCTCGGTGGACAACCTCAGGACGAAAACCTTCTTCATCAAGTTCGGCGCCGTGACTTCCTCCTGTATCCCACCGGAATCTGTCAAGATGAAGCTGCAGTTCTTCATTAGTACGAGAAAGTCGAAGTATCCGACGGGCGGGATTATCTGAACGTTGCCCGATCCAGACAGTTCCTCCCACATCTCCTGCTCTTTCAGCATCTTCTCTGTCCTGGGATGGAGAGGATACACGACGGGTGCTGGGCAATCGACGAGAATCTGCACGATGTTCTTCAGGACCGCGGGGTCATCGACGTTCTCCGCTCGGTGGGCGGTTGCCAATGCGAATTGATCGAACTCCAGTCTCTCCAGCACTTCTGACTTCTGTGTGGCAAGAGGCAGATACCGAATGCAGGCATCAATGACCGTATTTCCAACCACATGGACATCTCCCCACACGCCCTCGCTCTTCAGATTAGAGGCAGACCACTCTGTCGGGGCGAAAAGGTGTTTGGAGATGTGGTCAGTCAGGCGTCGATTGTGCTCCTCTGGCATTCGCAGATCGCGGCTTCTGAGTCCCGCCTCAACATGACCCACATCGATCTCCAGCTTTGCTGCCGCCAAAGCTCCAGCCAAGACGGTGTTCGTGTCGCCCTCAACCAGTACCAAATCCGGCTCCTGCTCCATGAAGACCTCTTCCAGCCTTATCAGAGCAGTCGCGGTCTGGTGAGCCTGTGTTCCTGAACCGACCTCCAAGAGGTGGTCCGGGTGCGGAAGACCCAATTCCTCGAAGAAGATCTGCGATAGCTCGAGGTCATAGTGCTGGCCAGTATGCACGATTCTGAAGTTGGTATTCCTTCTCTTGAGCTCCAGAATGATTGGGGCCATCTTTATGATTTCAGGCCTGGTGCCCACGACTACCGATATCATCAGCCTGAAGTACATGACTCGAACGTACTTATTCTTTGCATATCGGTGAGGTCTACATCGCCGCGAAAAACCTCATCTGGATGATGCGCTGACTGACGGCAAAACAATCGAAATGCGGCCTACGCGCCGTCTCTCGGTCGGGTCTTCAGCAGCCCGTCGAAGAGGAAGTACTTCTTCTCGATGTGATCGTAGAGCAGCGGATCGTGCGACGCGGCTATCACCGTCGTGTCGAATCCCTCTCTTATCCTTTTGAAGGCGTCCAGGACGAGCTGACAGCTCTTGGAGTCCAGCGACGCCGTCGGTTCGTCCGCGAGCAGAATCGAGGGGTTGTTCGCCAGGGCCCTCGCGATCGCGACCTTCTGGCTCTCGCCGCCGCTGATCTCTCCTGGCTTTTTCTTGGCGAAGGGCTCCAACTCGAAAGTGGCCAGCAGGCTTTTGGCCCGCTCGCCCGCCTCCCTGTCCCTGGCTATCTTGAGCGGGAGCAGGATGTTCTCCTCGACCGTCAGGTCATTGATGAGGTTGTGACGCTGGAAGACGTGCCCGATCCGCACCAGCCGGAGCTTGGCCAGCTCCCGCGGGGACAGCTTCGACGTGTCCTTGCCCGTGACTATCACCTTCCCGCTCGTGGGCAGGTCGATGCACCCGATCAGGTTCAGGAGAGTGGACTTCCCGCTGCCGTTCCTGCCCCAGAGGAGGACCATCTCGCCCTCCTCGACCTGGAGGTCGATGTCCTTGACGACGTCTCTGATGCCGTCGTAGCTTTTCGATGCGCTTTCCACGATGACGGGGAATTCCATCCATTTCACCGATATTTCTTTAAATGGTCAGATACTTGAGGTCTTATCTACCCAGACAATATAAAATGTTTCCCTGGAGGCTGCGATGAGGGACGTATTTCTGAAGATGGCCACGAGGACGAACTGGAGGATCCTCGTAACCGTCATCGGCATTGCAGCATGCGTCATGTACATGACAGGCACTACGGCGATGGTGGAGGGTCTGGGCACCGGAACGGACGCCTTGGCGGCCAGGGTGAACGAGGGCCCCTACATCGCGCTCGACGGGGAGAGCCTTGCTGACAGCAGGATACCGCTGACCGCGCTGGACCTCATCGAGGGCAATCGCACGATCTGCTGGGTCTCCTGGGTCGATGTGGAGGTCCAGTCCATCCCATTGGGAAGCACATACGCGGTGACGTGCAACGACACCAGCGGAATGATAAGGCCGGATTTCGCCTCCTTCCCCGCAACCGAGCTGCATATGGGATACCGCCTGAAGGATATCGCTGACGCGAAGAACCTCACGCTCCAGAGGGGTGACGAGGTCGTCCTGGACCTCCCCGAGGGCAACCTGAGCCTTGAGTACAGGCTGACGTACTCCTCCGGGTACATATTCTCCACCGACTGGGTGTTGGTGGCGGAGAACATGACCTCCGACATCGGACCGGGCGACGGATATCTCTCGTTCCTCCTGATACCGAAGGAAAGCACGGACGACCTGGAAAGGCTCAGAGAGGAGGGGTTCACCCTCGTCCCCACGACGGGAACGGTGGCCTTCTTCCAGGGAGGCATGGACCAGGTGGAGTCGACGCTGTACGTGATTGCCGTGATGACCTCCGTCGTGATCGCCGTCCTCGTTGCCAGCCTGATGAGCGTGGAGGTCTACTACAGGAGGAATGACATCGAGATCCTCAGGCAGATCGGCGGGGGACCGTCGCTCATCACGGGGATATTCGCCATGCAGACGCTCTACGTGTCCATCTTCGGCGGACTGCTGGGCATCACGCTCGGATTCGTGGTCACGAACTTCATCACCTCACTCGCACCGCTAGTGGGATTCGCGAGCTTCGTCGTTCCCCAGGCGACCATCAGCTCCGTGCTGATTCCCTTCATCCTCGCTCTGATCTTTGGTGTCGTCGGCGGGCTGCCCGTCGCCATGCTCGCCTCGAGAAGAATGAAAGGGGGGGACCTGCCACGCTGATCAGGAAGAGGACCGCGATCGGCCTGATACTCTGCATCGCACTGCTCAGCGGCTCGGTTCCCATCCTCCTTGCGGTCGGCTCTCTCCCGCAGCAGACATTCTACGGCGAGAACGTGTACGTCATATCCCAGATCACGAACGACAAGTCGATACCGTACGAGCTGGCAGAGGACCTCAGGAACCAGAGCTGGGTCGACGCCGTCAGCCCGGAGACGTATGCCTTCTGCGTCGTGAAGGGCGAGCCCGTCGTCGTGAGGGGCATAGAGAGCGACGGCTTCCTGGCCATAGACCAGGGCACGGTCATATCGGGCTCGGTAGGCGACGAGTTCCTGCTTGCCGGGGCCCGCCTGAGTTCCAGAATAGACCTGAACATCGGAGACAGGGTCCTGCTCACGGGTTCCACCCAGCCCACGCTGGAGGAGATGGAGGTCACCGCCACGTACGAGAGCAGCGGGCCGTCGAACGACGAGATCCTCATCCCGCTGAACCGCTCCTGGGGCATAACGCCCGTGGGGAGGGGGCACGTGATCGCGATGAGGGTCAGGGTGGACAGCTACGCCACGCTCAAGACATTCCTCAACGGGACCGAGATCCCGCTCGTGCTGGGGGACGGGACCACAAGCGTTGTCCTGAACAGCGAGGAGAGGTTCGATGCCAGGCTCGCGACGCTCCTGTTCCAGCATCCCGAGCTCGGCGGGGAGAGAGGCGTGGCGCACACGAGCCTCTTCGTCCAGCAGGCGGGGAACAGCGTGCAGGTCGTGATATGGGGATTCCTGGTCCTGAACAGCTCCCTCATCGTTCTCGGGATAGTCGCGGTACTCGCGAAGGCGGTCGTGGAGAAGAGGAGCGACCTCGGCATCCTCTCCGCGATAGGAGCGACCAGGCTGCAGATAACCAGGATGCTCGTCATCGACCTGCTCGTTCTCGCCATCCCGGCCGTTCTGGCGGGCGTCCTGCTCGGATACGTGCTGGCGAGCCTGCTGGGAGCGGGCGACGTCATAGTCCTGTTCGGCTACGCGATCCTCCCTCCGTTCAACCTGCTACTGCTCCTCGAGCTCGCGATCGTCGGGCTCCTCCTGACGGTCGTCCTGGGCACGGTCATCTACCACCTGATAAGCCGCGAGAAGCCCTTGGAGATGATCAGCGGGACCGTAACAGAGGAAGCCAGGGTGACCCTGGAGGAGGTGCTCTCGGATTGAGGAAGCACGGGATTCCCATCATGCTCATCTTTTTCGTGGCCCTGGCGATCAGGCTCGTCCCGCTCCTGTTCTCCCCGTTGCCGTACAACATTGACGGCTTCTCGCAGGCGAGCATAACCGAGGACATCATGGACACGGGGAGGTGGTACGAGGGCGGCCCGCTCGTGGATCTGAAATACGACGAGAAGCTGCCCATCCTCCCGCTCTACTTCGCCATCAGCTCCCTCGTGGCGGGAGAGGAGCCCCTGCACTTCATCCAAATAGCCATGGTCCTCATGACCTCCCTCTCGGCGGTGTTCGTCTACATCCTGGCGTTCAAGATCACGGACTCCAGGGTCGCGGCCATCTTCGCGGGCCTCTTCATGGCGCTCTGCGGCACGTACGTCTTCCTGACGGCCTCGGTGATGAAGCAGAACGTCTGTCTGGTCCTCCTTCCGATAGTGCTCTATCTCTATCACGAGAGGCATAACCCCAAGTACAGGGCGCTGGCGGCGTTCCTGCTCCTGTTCATGGGCCTGGCGCACCACCTGGCGACGCTCATCGCCTTCGGGATGATAACCTACATGATGGCGGCCCAGAACGTGGAGAGCCTGAGGAGGGGGGATTGGAGGTGGAGGTCCTTCCTGCTGGACGTGCTCCTCGGACCCGCTCTCATCCTCGCGGTCGTTGCGTACTACCTCGCGGTCGAGATGCCCTGGTTCATGGACGCCACGGACACGAACACGGTCTTCCTCTTCATGTCCGTGTACTTCCTCGTCGCCCTGCTCACGATACACCTGTCCTCTTCCACCACGCTGAAGCCCTGGTTCACGACCACCAAGAGGTCGCTCCCCAAGTACGTCGACCAGAAGGTGCTGTTCATCCTCGGCGCC
>JAJISH010000281.1 GCA_022848825.1 Thermoplasmatota archaeon | reverse complement strand
CCTCGAAGGCGGTGCCGTCGTCCCATTTGCCCGTGATCTTGACCTGCACGGATTCGCCGACCTGCACCGTGTCCTTGAACTCCTGGCGGTTGAACTTGAGCACGAGCACGTCGTCCTGATAGTCCCACCTATCGGGTGGCAGAGTGTCTTGAAGGAGAAGGGATGATACGTTGATATCATAGACAGAGGCGTTCTCCGCGTTGAGGTAGGCGGTTATCCATTTTCCCTTGGACTTGAGGTTGAGGGTGTCGGGGTCGATGTTTAGCGAGATTGAGTGAGAAGGTGGTTGCTCTATCTTTGTGGCATACTTCAGATCACCATTTGTTGCGTCATGATAGCTTATGTGAGGACTGCCGTTGCGGTCTACCGCTATGGAACTCCACAAACCGACTACGCCGACAGAATCCACTGTTTCGATGACCCACTCCCCACCAGTCCACCCTGCATACTTCAAGTCCCCGTTGGGATAATCGTAGTAGCTGATATGCGGATTGCCACTCTCATCGATGGCTATTGATGTGCAGGAGCTGCCACGACCCGTCGAGTCTACAGTCTCAACACTCCATCCTGTGTCTGTCAATGTTGCATACTTGAGGTCCCCAGTGGCAAGGTCTTCGTAGCTCAAATGCGGTCTGTCGGTGTGGTCAAGAGCTAGGGAGGTAGACCCGCCGACGTCCCCCCCGGCATCGACGGTCTCGACGGACCAAGCACTAGCATTCCTTCTGGCGTATTTGAGATCAACATCTGCTATGCCATAATAGCCTATGTGGGGGTTTCCAGTGCTATCGATGGCTATCGAATTGAACATGTTGGCACGACCCGGGTCTACCGTTTCATTCCTCCATACCCCTCCGGTTCGTGTTGCATACTTCAGATCGTACCAGACGAAATAGCCTATGTGAGGGTCATCGTCATCATCGAGAGCGATAGACGTAAACCAATCGGCTCTGCTGTCAGAATCTACGGTTTCGATAGTCCAGTTGCTACCAGTCCATCCTACATATCGGAGATTGCCACTGCCGATTCTGTAGTGATAGCTCATATGCGGGTAATCGTTGCTGTCGATGGCTATCGAAGGACCGTAATGACGCCATCCCGCGGAGGAATCCACCGTTTCGATGATCCATACGTCTCCAGTCCACTTCGCATACTTGATGACTTCACCATCGCCTTCAACATAGCCTATGTGCGGATGATCTGTGCTGTCGAGGGCAATTGAAGAGTAAAAACCAACATAGCCATCAGAATCCACAACCTCAATCCTCCAATCAGATGATCCTGAGGGAATCTCATCGTCAGGACTCGAGTGGTCTGATGGCACAGGAACGGCCAAGACCGACGCTAGCAGCAGGACAAACAGCAGAAGCGGAACCCTCATCCCGCCATGCATCCAGGCTCTCACGTTCCCTCCCAGGGAAGAATCGACTGCCAGACTATATGATGGTTTCCCTCAGCCTGAGACTCTTGGATATGTCTTCCTTCAATGAGAACGACGACAATCTCCCAAGCGAAGGGGGTCCCTCCCCGCCCCAGTCACTGCGCGCATCACCGGGATTTTGAGAACCTCTCCCTCATTTTCATCCCCATCCTAGTCAAGCATTGTAAGACCCTGTGTCAGTCGCTGTGTGTCTCGCATCTAGCTAGTCACCATACCATCAAGTTCAAATATCGACACCGCAATGAATCGAACGTCGGAGGGACATTCCTGGGCAATACGAGTGAGTATCTGAAGGCGAATTGGGTAATCATAGGCTTGTTTCTGGTTCTGTTTCTTCTCTTTCTCTTCAACGAACTGCCGCTTCCGTACATAGTCTCGATTACAGGATCGTATTCGAGTTTGGCGGCGGCCGTCCTCATCTTCGCTGCATCTACCTTCCGAGGCTTTGTCCAGCGAAGAGTGGAGAAGGCGGAATCGCTCAAGAGGAAGAAGAAACGGATGAAATCAATGGCCCACGAGTTCAATCGTTTCCTCTCTCTGTTCTCGCATAGCAAGGTCGATACCTCGGTCGTAAGCGATGACCTGGCGAGACGCACAGAAGAACCCTATTGTGTCAGTGTCATCAAAGAGGTTGTTAGACGCATAGATCCCAATCTGTCAATCAATAAGATGAACTGTATTGTGTTGCTCTGGCTGTGTTATAGGTGGAACTGCTCTAGGAAAGACCCGTCTGCCAACGTTGTTGAGAGTTTCGTGCATCTTAGTTCCTTCTTTCGGGCAACCTTCCCAAGTTTGAGGTTCAATCAAGGGACTTCCGAGTTTGCCCTGGCCTATAGAAACATTCGTCTTTCACATGAGGGGGAGAGAATCTCTCCCGGAAGGCTGGAGGACGTCTTCCGGGGCGAAATCGAGTTCAAGGAGTACAAGAGCCTGATTGTGGACTTCACGTCCAATTATGCCGAGCAAATCCTGTTTGAGGTTCTTCGAGCTCAGAAGGGTGAGGAGCTGAGGGCAGTCTTGACCCGGATCATAGATGAAGGCAAGCTGTCGCTCTATGGAGTGGATAGGGAACTCAATCTTAGATATCAAGAGGAGCTTCTCCGGTATGCTGGAACAACCAACCTAGTCCTGATATTCAAGAATCTGTACAAAGGTCTAGACAAGCATCTTGGCCGTTATCCTCAACTTCAGTTTCCAGCCGTCAAACCTATAAACGTCCCATATGAAGGCGACGGAAACCCGAGGATCTATTCCCGCGTTGTCAAACCGGTAAATCCCTACCCGTCGGTCGACGATTTCGTGAATGCCGAGATTAGACCCTTTATGACAGGAGACAATGGGTTCATCGCGGTACTCCCGATTGATGTCAAGAATGCTCGAGTATTGCCCTCTCAGGAGGACTTCGATACAAAACACGAGGTAGTGAGCCACAACTATAGGCTGATTGGCTATCTCCTTACAGGGCGAAAAGAGCCCGACATTGCCTTATGGGCTCTCATCACGGGTCACATCACGCCGAAGGTTCTTCTCTCAGTCATCCCCTTCACGCTCCTTAGCGAGCAACTGACGAATGAGGAGAAATCCACCCTTTGGGAGAAATACGACAGAATCAAACTGGATTTTGGGGTTGAGGAGCTTACTGATTGGGGACGGATAGATCCAGATAGTCTCGCAGACTATCTTATGAGTGAGGTTCCGGGTTTCAAACGCAAGGACCGTGATAGAGTGCTGGAGATCTCGAAGTCCATCGTGCAGGAGGCTCAAGCTGTAAGGGCAGCGATGATACCCGAGACTTATGACATTCTTGCACCAAATGAATCGGGCCATCAGGACCTAGAATGAAGCGTTCTCCAGCGTTAGAGCCTTTGACAGTAACAACGCTAATTAGTGGGCACTATCCCGAGTCCGGCAAGCGTGATCGAGAGCGTCCACGCCTGAGGGTTCAGCCCTCTTGGCGTACTGACTACGCCACTGGCCACCCCAATGTGAGTGTACGGGGGCAAGGGCTGGTTTGCAGCCTGCAGAAAGCCCAGAAAGGGGTCTCTCCGCGAAGAGAGGGCTATCAGGTAGCCAGACACCCCTTTGCGGGGGTCGAGCACGGAGTCGGCGGAAAGCGGTTCTTAGGCCTAATGGCAAGCCCTAGGCGTACATCTGACAGTATTGGCAGAACCAACGCTTGTAGCGGGCCACCCAAGTCATCGGTCTATTGCATGTGGGACATGGATAGGCTCCTGCAGTCTGTGTAGTTTTGCTCGATTCGTGAACTCCTATGGCCGCAACAACTATTCCAAGAGACAAAAGGATCCAGCCAGGAATCC
>JAJISH010000280.1 GCA_022848825.1 Thermoplasmatota archaeon | reverse complement strand
TCCTGTCGGGCGCCCAGCTCGAGGACCCGATAAAGGACCTGTACGAGAGCCTGGTGGCGATGGGGGTTCACAGGCAGACCGACAGGAGCACGCTGATCGGGGCCCTTGATGCCATTTACGTCGACTTCTGCGAGGGTTTCGACGACGACAGGCTGTCCATGTCACTGCTTCGACAGGAGACCTTCAGGGCGGGGTTGGACGTGAACGACCCGTCGAAGGAAGCCCTTCTGCGGTTCGTCGAGTATCTCGCGGAGGCAGAGTCCGCGTACAAGGACGAGAAGGAGACGGCGGCGAGCCGGGACAAGAGGATGGAGTGGGCCAAGAGAGCTGAGGGTTAGTCGGTAGCAGCTCAGAATGTCACACATGCAGGGGATTCTCCGCCTCGTCGTGATACGGCTCATTCAGGACCGTTCACTTCCCCGGCGCAATCACCCCGATGCAGTCTCTGGCAGACGTTTCAGCAGTGGGCATTGGGTGACGATCAAGGCGTGTTGCATGCTGACTAAGGCTACCCGCTGAGCATCATATCGTCCAGAAGGTCATCTCGACGGGAAGGTCCAGCAGCGGCATGCCCCAGATGTCCTCGATGTAATGTATGGTGAGAACGTAGGCCGTGAATGGATCGAAGGGATTGGAGTGGTTCAATATGACAGTCTCGCTGTCGACCCAGTCCACCAACCATCCGCCAGGGTCAGGATTTATTGTCCAATTGAAGGAGGACGGGTTCATCGGCTGACTGAAGTAGATGTGGATGGGCGCGTCGAGCGGGATGTCGACGGACCCGTTCGTGGGGTCCGTCCAGAGGATGTACGGAAAGCCGCAGGTCGTGAAGTTCCACGGATTCGGCACGGGCCCCGGAACAAGCGGATTCCCCGACTTGTCCTTCCCTTCCGTGACAATGATCAAGTAGGTGACGCACTGGATAAGAGGACCCGAATGCTTCATGAACATAACAGTCTCATTGGCCGACCAATTGGTCCACCAACCCCCAGGATCGGGAACCACCACCCAATTGACCGAGCTCGTGTTCATCGGCTCGCTGAACCAGACTATGATGTCACGATCGAGCTCAACATTTATCTCCCCATCATAAGGGTCCGTCAGCACGATGTAGGGGTTGCCGCAGTCCGTGGTGAACGAGAACGGGTTCGTGACGGGTCCGGGAACCAGCGGTTGGTCGTTCAGGTCCAAACCATCGATGTGGATCTCGTACTCCTGACAGGCGACGAAGGGCGTCGGATGATATAGCTCGAGGGTCGTGTTGGTCAGCCAGAAGGGCTGAAATGCCAGGAACGGGTTGATGGACCAGTTCAATTGGCTCATTGGCTGACTGAACCAGACGAAGATGCTTTGATTCAGAGGTACCCCCAGCTGACCATCGTATGGGTCGGTCTGCACGATGTACGTACCCACGCTGATTATCATGAAGCTCCAAGGGTTCGGCGCAGGGCCCGGTACGAGCGGGTTGCCCGACTTGTCTTCTGCGTATGAGATTTCCACGGTGACAATGCCCGGGCTGAATGGGTTCGAGTGGGACATGACGAGGAGGGTGTCGCTCGCCAGCCAATCAATGGTCCAATCGCCCGGGTCGGGAGTCACGGACCACGCCAAGGAGCTCGTATTCATCGGCTCGCTGAAGTTCACGAATATGCTGGCATCAGACGAGACGCCGAACTGGAGGTTGAAAGGATAGGTCGCAACGATCATCGGCCATATGGTTCCCACATGAAAGGTCCAGGGATTCGGAACGGGACCTGGGATGAGCGGGTTTCCCGACTTGTCGAGGCCATCCATCACCTGAACGGTGAACCAATTGCCCTCTGGGAACTGCGTAGAAAGAATCAGAACCAAAAGTGTGTCGTTCTCCCTCCACTCCACCATCCACCCACCTGGATTAGGCCAGAAGTTCCACGAGACAGACGAAGTGTTCATCGGCTCGCTGAACCTGATCGATATGTTGAGCAAGGGATCCACATACATCTCCCCATCGTACGGGTCAGTCAGCACGATATACGGGCCCGCAGAGAAAGTCCAAAAAGCAAATGGATTGGGGACCGGTCCGGGAACGAGGGCGTTCCCATAGATATCTTCTGCATAATCCACAAGGACTTGGATCGTCCCGCCGGGGAAGGGATTGATGTGGGTCAGGATCACAGTTGTGTTGCCGTTCGTCCAGGTCTCACTCCAGCCACCTGGATCTGGGGCAACGAGCCACGATAATGTGGAGACATTCATTGACTCGCTGAAGAGCACGATGATATCCATGTCGACGGGGACGCCCACCTCGCCATCAAAAGGATCGGTGGCGATGATTGTCGGCCCTGTGGAGACTGTGATGAATGTCCACGGGTTCGGCACGGGGCCGGGGACTAGCGAGTCTCCCGACTTGTCCCTCGCCTTCTGGACGAGCATCTGGAACTGGATACCCTCTGGGAGGGATTTTGAGTGTTCAAGCATCAACAGCGTGTCGTTCTCGTACCAGTGCTCTGTCCACACGGTTCCAGGCATTTGCGGCACCAGGCTCCAGGAGAGAGAGCTCGTGTCCATCTCCTTACTGAACTTCACAAAGATGGATGTGTTGAGCGGGACGTCCAATGCATAGTCCGGCGGATCGGTCCATATGATGTAAGGCGGATTGAGGGGTTTATTGTGGACCTCCCATGTCTGCGGAAGGTCGACCCAAATCCAGTACCCCTCTCCGGCGGTCATGATGTCGCTCGCCCCCATCTGCTTCTGATGGTTCGGCGGGGTGGCGCCCCAGCCCTGGACCTTCTGCCAGTCGATCCCCGCCAGAGCGTCCGAGACGGTCCTGTCGATGAAGGACGGGTACCCGACGAGGTTCCAATTGTGCTCCAGCTCGATCTCCGTCATCTCCGGCACGAGGCCCGCAACGACCAGGTGGTCATCCTTCGTCATATCAATCCAGAAGCCCATCTTGTGGTCAAGGTCGAAGAGCGTGCCGTAGGTCTTGAAGGTCCAGTACGTCTTCCAGTGGTCGCTCTGGTCGGAGGACTTGTAGTAGCGGACGTGCTTGAAGCTCCCCGCCAGTGTCTGAAGCACGACTTCGAGCGTCGTGTCCTCCTGCACGAGCGGGACGGACGCGAGGTGCTTCCCCTTCTCGAGGAACCTGACGAACTTGCCCGCCTGTCCGCTCCAGTTCCCGTTCCCGCTGGTGTCGTTGGCCTGGACGTAGTAGAAGTAGTTGAACCAGTCTCCGTCTCCCGCCAGAGCGTGCGTGAAAGAGATTTCGCCGCTTCCCGCCTGACCGAGGTAGGAATAGCCGTCGCCTTCGTAGTCGTACGCATCGGAGACGTACAAAGCGTAGTGGGAGACGTCACCGTCGCCCGCACCGTCGTCCGCGGAGAGGGACCAAGTGATCGGGATGTTCTCGTTGGAGGCTCCCCCGAAGACCGCGGATGTCAGAACAGGCGCCGCGGGCGGGTCGGTGTCCATCGTCTCATTGTGGTCGGGAGAAGTGGAGGGCAGGTGGTCGTAAGGAGCATATCCCCCCACGGGCCATTGCATCAGGACCAGGAGCAGAAGGAGCGCAACAGCGTATGCAACTGCCTTCCCCCCACTACCTGGCCGCGCCCCTAGAACCACCTGATTGCCCACGGACACTCCTCCACCTTAATCCCTCGTCGCGGGAGTACAAGTAATTTCTGGTTCACTCTTCTATGTTTCGAGCTGGACGTCTCAAGGCGCGATCGCCCTGATGCTGTCGTACGCCGCGAAGGCGATGCCGTCCTCCCACTTGCCCGTGATTATGAACCCGCCAAGTCGTCAACGGAAGGCACGAAAACACTTATTGCACACCGGCCCGATTGAGCCCTGATGAAGGAGGCCCTCAAGGTCATCGCAGCCGTTGTCGTCACCGTGTCACTGCTCGCGGCGGTCGTGATATACGTGGGGTACCAAAGAAGCCACCCGGGAGGGAGCGAGGGGGACGCCCTGAGGACGGACAGGGAGTACTACATCCATGGGGAGACGGTCGTCTTCATCCTCAAGAACGTGTGGGACCACCCTATCGAGTACGACTCCGAGCTCAGGGACACCCTGTCGATATACGACGATGCTGGCAAGGCCGTCGTCATACTTCCCCGGATACAGGGATTGTCCTTCATCACGCTGGAACCGAACGAGACGATCGAGTGGAAATGGAACCAGACCTTCTACCTGTACAAGGTCGTGAACGGCAGAACCGACTGGGACCCGCGCAGTGGCACCCAGGTGCCGCCGGGCACGTACAAGGCGAGGGTCGAGTTCGGGGACATCAGCGCTGCGGTGAGCTTCCGCATTCTTCCGTGATCGAGAGGCGCAGCGTGTCTGTCTGCTTCCTAAGGTCCTTGTAGGCCGCGACGAAAACGTTCGTATCAAGCAGGGAAATTCTTCTTGACCTTGGCATTCATCTCCTTCCTGACCCTACGCGCGATGGCGTCCACATCCTTGCCCTTCATCTCCCGCTCGAGCCTGTCCGCGAGTTCCTCGACGTCGAACTTCTGCAGGAGTATGCGGCCGTGGTCCCCCTCGGAGAGGAGGAACTTGGTGCCCTCACCGATGCCGAGGGACTCCCTCACGGACTTGGGGATGACGAGGCGCCCCGCCTTGTCGACCGAGACTATTTCTGCCATGGATACCACTGATTACAATATGTGGGATAATGGTACTAACTTCTTTCCATGGCATTCCAGCCATTTCGGGGCGACACGCCTCAGGAGGGTGGCTTCCCCCGAAACGATTTCGGGCGGGCGGTTCAATGGTGCGCCGTCACGAGCTGGGCCTCTTCTTGACCTTCAGCAAAGCAACGATGTCCGCCAGATCGTCCTCGTTCAGCACTCTGCGGTAGATCCATTTCCCGTCATGATACTGGCGGGCCTCTTTGAAGATCCTCTGAGTCTCCTGATTGAGCGTGCTCAGAATGCTCTCGACTCCCTCGACCTCCTTCTTCCCGAGCGTGACGAGGACCGTGAATGCCCCGGTCTCGGGGAAGATCGTGCACAGGGTCTTCTTCTTCCTCCGATACCTGTAGCACCAGCCGTATTTCTTGCCGTAGTACACCAGTTCGGGCTCGAAGTCATAGCCTTCCCTGAGGAATTCCCTCAACTTGCTCCACAGTCCCGCGGAAGGTTCACCGATCGTGTCGAGCACGCTACCCTCGTCGGGGGTCTCATCCTCGTCAAGAAGTCTCACATACTGGCTATCCTCGGGCATATTGAGCACTCTCCATATGCGACAGGCGGTCCTGTCAATCCGGGCCACTTGAGGGATGGCCTGACTAATAACCGTTTTCCCGAAATCGTTGGGAGCGGACTGAGCTCAGGAGACCAGTTTCAGATTCGTCTTCACACGCTGTGCCTCTTCCCTCGTCAACAGCTTGCCCTTCAGCAGACCTTTCATGAAGAGCCTCGTGACCTCTCTTGGCATGGCACCGGCATCCTGGGCCTTCTTCATGGTCACGAACAGTGACTGCGCCTTTTCGAAAGCCTCATCGTGCCACTTCCGCGAGAGGAAAGGTATCAGAAGCTCCGACATCATGACATCCCAAAGCTCGGTTTCTCGGAACGTCTTATCGGATATCTCAAAGAGGGAAGTCACGAAGGGCAGGAACTCCAGCGACTCGTTGATGTACCACTCCTGCGGATGGGCGTCCCAGTCCACGGCGGTGTTACCGATGAGCATGATCCTTGCAAGGAACTCGGGCTCGAGTTCCGTGCCCTTGAGGTAGAGTTGGTACGCGTGCTGCAGAACGCACACCCCCCTCCAAGTGCCATCTTTGGAGTTGTTTCTGAAGTACATCCAGGCCAGTTCATTCACGGCCTCGGCTGTCTTCGCGAGGCTGAGGCCCCCGCACATCTCGAGAAGCATTCGCCGGTCCTCCTTCCACTCCGAGGCGAAGTAGTAGCGGCGGTGCCGAAGTGCGTCGGTTGAAAAGTCTGGGTCCATCTCCTCCATGTACCGCCCACGAACGTCTTCGTCGGACACGTACTTCTCCAGAAAGGGGCCCAGCTCTTGGCGCCGAATGAATATCTGCTGCCGCGTCGAGAGGTCGTACTCGGCCCAGCAATTGAGTTCGTGGTCATTCCACACCTCGAGCAGAACGCATTCTCTTGCGAGCAAAATGGCGAAACCGTACACCCGCAAGTCCTCAGAGCCGAGCCCGCTAACGATAGTGCCCGTGTCGTGAGAACCGCGGGAGTCCTCGATGTGGAATTCGAGTTCCCTCCCACCGGCTTCCAGGGTGCCCCCGTCCCTTATGTAGTTGGGAAGGTGGGACAGTGAGTCCAGCACGCGCGGGAGCAGCAGTTCCTTGATTTCCTTCCACCCTGAGGACATCCAGGAAACGCATCAACTGAGGAATAATAACCCTTTCCCCTGAAGCGATTCGATGGGGCTGCTGGACTGGTGTACTTAGTCACAGGCACAGCCGGCATGAGCAAACAGAAGAAACAACCCACGCGGTCCTCGACTCCTTACTACGACCTACATCGGAATGACGTCGATAGGGGTTTGGGCGATTTCTGACTGTTTAAATACCCGTGCATACAATATTGCACGACAGAGCCACGGAGGACGTCAAATGGGGTCGCAAGTTGTTGTTCAAGCCAGGAGCCTTCGCAAGGTCTACGACATCGGGAAGGTGCAGGTCCACGCGCTCAAGGGCATAGATCTGGACATCACGAAGGGAGAGATGGTCTCGGTCATGGGACCCTCGGGCTGCGGGAAGACGACGCTACTGAACTGCCTGTCCGGGATCGACGACCCGACGGAGGGGCACATCATGATCGAGGGGCAGGCGCTCGAGGGCATGTCGGATGACAAGAAGACGGAGTACCGCGCGAAGAGGATAGGCTTCATCTTCCAGGCGTACAACCTGCTGCCCGTTCTGACCGCAGTCGAGAATGTGGAACTACCTCTTCTCCTCGCTGGCGTCAAGCTCAAGGAAGCCAGGGTGAGGGCCCTGAGGACGCTGGATCTGGTCGGGCTCAAGAAATGGGA
>JAJISH010000028.1 GCA_022848825.1 Thermoplasmatota archaeon | reverse complement strand
CTCTCCCCCGCTCTGAACGAGTACGACATCCAGAAGGTCTACGGGTTTGCTCAGAGCACGAAGGCGAAGCTGGAGAAGATGGGCTTCACGTCCCTGTTCCTGGTGGAGAAGGAGATGCACGATGGCGTCACGCTTTCCACGCTGCTCCAGCCCTTTGACGGCGTCATCGACATCGAACGCACTCGGGAAGGGGACCGGATAGTGAGAAAGGTCGGCGCGCTCTCGATGAAGAACACCAGAGTGGACTCGAATTATGTTCCTCTAGCTGTGAGCGATCCCGGAATCGGGGATGATGCGAAGGAGCAGGAAGCGAAGGAGGCTCCTGAGAAGACCGAGGATGTCCCCGAGACGGAGAGCCCGCAGCTTTGGTTTGACCTCGGCACAAGATTGCTCCTCCAGGGTGAGCCTGAGAGAGCTCTCAAATGCTTCAACAAGATTCTGAACTCAGATCCATCCCACGTTGGGGCGTGGGCCTCCAAGGCGAATACCCTCAAGGAGCTTGGCAGGACAGATGAGGCGACGGAATGCTACAAGCAGGCGCTCGTCTACTCCACGAAGGGCGCGAAGAAGCCCGAAGAGACAGCACCGCCGGAACCTGAAGAACCCGGCAGAGAGTGCTCCTACTGCTCGGAGACCATTCCTAGCGGGAAGAAGTTCTGTGACAACTGCGGTATGAACGAGCTAACGGCAGATTTCGGCGGGATGGACATCAACCGCATATTGAGAGTCTGCAACGTGAAGCTGGACCGAGACCCAGAGGACATAGACGCTCTCTTTGTCAAGGGTGCCACTTACGAGAAGATCGGTAACCATGAACGTGCGATAGAGGCCCTCAACAGGCTCACGGACCTGGACCCCCGCTATCCGGGTGTCTGGATACTCAAGGCGAAGGTACATGCTCGAATGGGCGACAGGGAGAGTGCGATCAAGTGCCGCGAGATGGCCTTGTCATATGACAAGGAAGAGGTCGTGAGAGAAGAGGTCGTGAGAGAACATCTGTACGAGTGTCCCATGTGTGGACAATCCGTCTCCGAAGATGCTACCGAGTGCGAGAACTGCGGTGCCCGATTCGACACGTCCCTGATTGGGGTACCTGAGCCCATTGTAGAACCGGCCGATATCGAAGTCCCGAAGCCCGCAGAGGCTGACAAGAGAGAGATGTTGAGACGGGAGATAGCCGAGCTGAAGTCGAGAAAGCCCAGAATAGCTCCAGAGGCCAAAGAAGCACCTCGGGAGAAGGAACCCGCGCCGTCTCCCGCCCGCGTAGGCCTGACGAACGGACTGGCCAGGAAGAGCGTCGGCAGGGGGCCTGGGCGAACCAACGGATTGACAAATGGAAAGGGACGTGGACGAACCAACGGACTCACCAACGGCAGAGGAAGGACAAATGGGCTCACGAACGGTCGAGGACGCACAAATGGCCTGACGAATGGCAGGGGACGCACGAATGGGCTCGTGAACGGTCTCAGGGGAAGAGTGAACGGTCTGACGAACGGCCTGGTCAACGGACTCGGCAGGGTCAACGGCCTGACAAACGGGGTCGTCAATGGCCTGAGATCCTTCAGATCTGGACTCACAAACGGGGTCACCAACGGGCTGGGATTGACGAACGGTCTGGGCAGTGGGAGGTTCTCATCTGAAGCGAAGTTCAGTCGCTGGAAGGTGCTTCTCATACCACTGATTGCTGTGGCGCTGCTGATGTCCTCGCTATTCGGTCCTGTCGGAGAGGAGGTCGCGACAATGGGCAGCATCAGGATCGACGGTCAGTTCGGCGATTGGACAGATGCCTCGAGAATGCAGAGCTCCGACGACTTCATGATCAATCCCAACATCGACATCATAGAGACGGCCGTCGAGAACAATGTGGAGTACGTTTCGTTCTACCTGAGCGTGAGCGGAAGCGTCCTGCAGGGCGAGCCTACCACTCGCAGGGCGGACACGGTTCACATCTTCATTGACGTTGACAGGAGCTATGGTACGGGTTACCAGATCAGGGGCATAGGAGCGGACTTCGTGATCGAGGTGTACGGGACAAATGGAGAGGTCGCCGTTTCCAGGATGATGAGGTTCGACACGAACAGAGGGCAAGAGGACTGGAACAGCTGGCTGTCCGGTATCAACGTGCAGACCGAGGTAAGCGGGCAATACCTCGAGACCCAGGTGCATTGGCCCACGATATCGACGGAGCCAACGACCATAGACGCCCTCTTCCACACGAAAAGCTGGAACGGCCATGAGGATTCTGCTGACTTCGTAGACAGCAACAGCGAAGGCACGCTCCTGGTTCGGCAAATGGGAGGCGTACAGAATGACGTCTTGACCGGTGCGGACCAGACCCTGCTCGAAGTGAACCTGTTCGCGGTTGACACCGATATCGAGGTCCAGAGCATCGAAGTGACGATAACTGGGACCGCCGAGTACTCGGACGTGACCGCGGTGGAGCTCCTGGATCTGGGCGGTACACCCGTATCGCAGAGGATATGGATGGGGCCAACAGTGATATTCGACGTCCCGATCACGGTCCAGTCGCAATCGATGGAAAGGTACTACGTGGTTGCGGACATTGCCTCCACGAGCAGCGGCAACACGATTGGAGCCGACATCTCTCATGCAAGTGCGGTCACCCTAGCGAGCGGAGCGGCAACTATCGAGAGAGTGGCGGGGACCCTGGAAACAGGTTACATAGGGATGATCCCATCTGACATCGTCATTGACGGAGGCTTCGCGGACTGGCTCGGCATGTCCCTGGACTCCGATGACGAGCCCGAGACCGGTCAGATCCAGAGTATTGACATTAGAAGCTACGATGCAGCGAATGACAACACGAGCGCGTCGTTCTATCTGAAGGTCGATGAGGAGATATTTGGAGGGACGTCCGTGCCATACAACACGCCGACGATTCCATCGGGAGGCGGACCTGTCATAATCGATAGTGACCGGGATTCCGTTCCGGACAATGTTGACGGCCCGGGCGGCGACGGAACGCGCCTGTTCGATTTCGACAATGACGGTGTGATGGACGCCCAGACGGGATACGACTATGACGGGGACGGGGACATTGACCATCCCTTCGGACCAGATGAATGGTTGCAGACGACCATACCTGCGGACTACCCGGCAGCGTATGCGAATGTTACGGTCACCATATTCATAGGTGAGCGAGTGGAGCCACCAATTCTGGGTGATGACACCTCGCTGATCTTCATAGACACGAATGAGACTTCCGGAACCGGATATGGAATCGGTCCGGTCTATACCGAGTACATGATCCAGGTGAGGGGCAAGAACGGCCACATCATCAGCAGCGAGCTCTTCGAACACACCGGCACGAGTCCAGGCCAGTGGATATGGAGCCCGCTTGGGACTGCAAACGCAGGCCTTGATTACTCCCAGCTGGAAGTTCAGGTTCCCCTTGCCTCGATCGGCCTGAGTTCTGGGAACGGCTTTGGGGCCTACTTCTACACCTCGGCCTGGAGCCAGGCGGGGGAGGACTACTCTGATGATGCACTGTCGAACATCACGACCCGAAGCGTTCCTGAATCCCGAACGAGGCACTTTGCCGATGGAAATGGAGGCTACGGGCTCGTCGCACCTGATGGCGGGACGATCGACATCACGCTAGATGGAGAGATCAATGAGACCAATGAGAACGACTGGACGAGCACCGCGAAGACGGACACGTACGGCTCGTACATCAAAACGTACGTGGTCTACAACAGCACAGACCTGTTCGTGGCCATAGAGTCCCTTTCCCAGGGAACCGGAAGTGGAGTCCCCCAGGACTACGCCGAGATCACCTTCGACACGAACCACGACGGAGGTACTGCTCCACAGACGGACGACTATAGATTCAAAGTGAGGAAACCTGGTTCGAGCGACCTATTTAACTTCGTAGGAACTGGAAGTGGATGGGACGGGACCTGGGTACCGAGTTCCTCCTGGAACGCCTCGGTGGATGACACAGATACGTACATCACCTACGAGTTCAGAATACCTCTCGAATACGTGTTCAACTCGAGCGTGTCAGACGGCCAAATAGCGGGATTCTGTGTACACGTCCACAACGACACGGGTGATGTCTACTACCATTGGCCCGATGCAACAGGCTCAGGGGAGACGAACGGCCGTGAAGATACGCCTGACGATTGGGGTGACCTGTTCTACAAAAGACCACGTCTCGTGATAAACGAGGTTTCCCCCAATACGACAAGCGAGTGGGTCGAGCTCTACAACGGCGGAGACTCGATCGACATCAACGGCCTCGTGCTCTCAGATCAGGATGGGTTCTCGTGGACAAGATCCTCATCCTTGGTGGTGCCAAGCGGGACCTACCTCATTCTCATGGCGGGAGCGGGAACGGACGACACGGACTTCTCCGACGGGAACGGCACCCTCTACATCGGTACAACGGAGTTCAACAACACCGGGGACGATGTTCTGCTCAAGTTCGGCGGCAACGACATGGGAATCGACTACATGCAGTATGGTAGCGGAAGCGACATCCAGAGCTGTCCGTCTGACCCCGCATCTGAGAACTCGTGGACAGGGACACTGACAGCGCCAAGCGGCACCGATTCGGCGGGAAGGGACAAGACCAGCTCCGACACGAACAACGCCAGCGATTGGGACAACAACGGCGGTCCGGATGTGAACCAGCGAACGAGAGGACATGTGAACTACGCAGCCGCGTTGACAGTCACAGGTCAGGACCAGGCGCCCGCAAGTGTTCAGCAGGGCCAGACACTCGTCGTCATGCTCAATCTCACTCTATCGGCCGACTACGGCTGGATCGAGGTCACAGAAATCGATGTAAACAGAACGGGCACAAGCTCGACGGAGTCCGATATCTCAGCAGCCACTCTCTGGCTGGACGTGGATGAGGACGGAGAGTATGACAGTGGCACAGATACGTTCATAAAAACGGGGACCTATTCCAGCGGGAACTACACGTTCTCCAGCTTGTCGATCCACGTTCAAGACAGCAGTCCTTTGTATCTTCTCGTTGCCTACAACATCTCATCCTCTTCGAATACCGGAGTGACCGTCGGAGCTCAGGTCGACGGTGAGTCCAACGTGACGGTCACAGGCCCTGATAGCGTGGCAGCCTTTTCCGAAATAAGCTCGACGAACTCGACGATCCAAGGGAACCAGCTCTCCGTTTCGGGGACAGACAAGGCTCCGGCGAGCGTAGGCAAGGGTCAGACAGAGGTCGTGATGCTGAGCCTGAACCTATCGACAACGTACGGCTCGATCACGCTCACCCAGATCGAAGTGAATCGGACCGGGACCAGCACAACGGAGGCTGACATCTCCAATGCAACGCTGTGGCATGATGTCGACAACAATGGGGCTTATGATGTTGGAACTGACGTATGTCTGGCCGTCGGAACCTACTCGGGCGGCTTCTACACATTCTCAAGCCTCTCATTCGCCGTCAATGCGGGAACGAACGAGTCCATTCTGGTCATGTACAACGTATCTTCAACCGCCAACACGGGAGTCACAGTTGGAGCGAGAATCAACGGTTCGAGCAACGTCACAGTGCAGAGCCCCGACACCGTGGCTTCGTTCTCCCCGATCCAGTCCACCAATTCAACGATATCTGCCACAACGGGAACACTCCAGGGGACGGACAAGGCTCCGGCCACCGTTGAGCAGGGACAGACCACAGTCGTAATGCTCAACCTCACTCTCACCGCTGACTACGGTACAGCAACTCTCACAGCATTGGACGTGAACAGAACTGGGACGAGCACGACCGAGAGCGACATATCCGAGGCCACCCTGTGGCATGATGTCAACGATGACGGGGACTACGACTCCGGCACTGACGTGTGTCTTGACGTGGCCACATATTCAGGCGGATACTACAACTTCTCTGGGCTCTCCTTTGATATCACGGCCGGCACGCCAGAGAGACTCCTTTTGATGTACAATGTCTCATCATCTGCGAACATAGGAGTCACGGTTGGGGCCAGAATCGATGGGGCAGATAACATAACCCTCTCGGGTTCCGACACTGTTGGGGCATTCTCCCCCATCCAGTCCACGAATTCAACGATAAATGCCAACGAGCTGAGTGTCTATGGTGGAGACATCGCATTCTCCGTCGTCTTCCAGGGCGAGGACTTCGCGGAGATGCTCAATCTGACTCTATCGACCGACTACGGCTCAGTAACTGTAACTCAGATGAATGTGACGAAGACAGGCACTAGCACGCAAAGCGGGGACATCGATGCAGCCATCCTGTACGATGATGTGAACGGCGATGGGGACTACGATTCAGGAACGGATACGTACATCGCCACTGGATCATTCTCGAGCGGTGTCTACACGTTCTCAAGTCTCTCCATCAGTGTCAGTGCGGGAGCAGACAAAGACCTCTTGGTCATGTACAACATATCAGCCTCGGCGACGACTGGAGTGACAGTTGGGGCGAAGATCAATGGTGCAAGCGACATCACGGTCCAGAGCCCTGATTCCGTAGCAACTTTCAGCGCCATCTCCTCCACGAATGCGAACATTCGCGACTCGGACGTCTTCGTCCTGGAAGTGACAGGCGAGGTCTATGAATCCACTGATGGGGGGAAGTCCTTCAGCTACCAAGGAGACGCATCGGCTGATCTCGTCGCCATTTGCATGAACCGAAGCAACGACGACCTCTACGCGTTCGTGAAGAACGGTTCAGTCTACAGAACCACCGACAAGGGCCAGAACTGGGTGTATCGGGGAGATGCGTTCGCTGGGGCTCCTGCGGGCATTGACATGACGATAGACTCCAACGACTACATCTACCTCCTTCAGACGGATGGAGATGTGTACCTCTCGACCGATGGCGGAGCAACCTTCAGCACGAAGGGCGATGCTGGCACAGGTCTGATAGGGATTGAGGCCAACTTCTCGAATAATGACCTGTACGCCGTCGAAACGGACGGAGAGGTCGTCTACTCCTCGGATGGCGGTGACACCTGGAGCTCCAAGGGAGACGCCAGTTCAGGCGCCGACGTCAAGGACATCGCGATCGATTCGAACGGATATGTTTATGTCCTCGAGGGTTCCGGAGAGGTCTACCGCTCGACTGACTACGGGAACACATTCTCACAGATGGGCGATATCGGGACAGACACGTACAACGGTATCTGCATAGACGCAAGATATGACTACATCTACGTCATCGAGGACACTGGCCAGGTCTACCTGTCCGTCGACAACGGGGCCAACTGGACACTCAGGTCTGACATTGGTTCAGAGGCTGACTACGAGGACATCACCTGCTACGTCATCCCGGAGTTCTCGGATATTGCAGCCGCACTCATCCCGATCCTGATTCTCGTTCTTGTTGCAGTCCGAAGGAGAAAGCGCAATCCCGTGAACGATTCCACACAAGAAGACGCCGAGGTTGTCCCTCGGCAGTAACAGCGCGAATCATGGGCTGCGTCGCACTCTCCTCGCCCTGACCCTTGCCGAGGGTTTGTTGGACATCGGGGTTGTCCTCCAATCACTGAACCACATTACGTGGATGTCATGGGGAACCATCGCGATGTCCGCCCCAGCTTGCATTGCAGATCATTGGTCACTGCAACCTTCTCACTGGAGCACTATCACATTCGCGTGCGACGGTAAAAAGGTTTGTGCGGGAGCTTCCCTCATTGGTCACGTTCTTCCTTGCCTGCATGAGACCGCCCCCAGGATCCCCTTCCCCGCTTCTTGGGGCTTCCATACTGTTTCCATACTCTTTGCATAGTGTTTCCATACCCTTCGCAGGAGATGACCATAGGATGCTCAGGGGATGCTCAGGAGATACTCATACGGGTCGCATACAAATCCCATACGAATCCCATAGGAATCCTATACTGTTCCCATAGGGATCCTATACAAATCCTATACACGGGCTATACGAATCCTATACAAGACCTCTAGTCTCTCTCTGAGGTTCCTCTGTCTGGCATCTCTGCCCTCTCGGTGCTTTCCCTACCCGTCGACGCTGAGGAGCGTGATCTGGAAGTAGAGGTTCTGACCGGCCAGCTCACCGCTCGGATATCCCAGGCTTGGTGGGACGAGAACGACCTTGGTCTCGGTGATCTTCATGCCCAGAAGCCCCTGCCTGAAGCCCTCAATGACAGTCAGATAACCTTCAGCCTTATGCTGATCGTCCATTTCCCAGGTTCCCGTATAGACCTTCAGCGCCTCCCCAGAATCCTTGACGCTCGCATCCGAGAGCCACAGGATGTAGTCACATCTGACGTAGTTCCCTTCCTCAACCTCCTGCGGCTGCAGATCGACAATCTGCACAGAGACGTCCACTGAATCCGAGACATCGGTGTCACCCCTGGAGGTCGCCGTGACCATGATCGAGTATGTGCCAGGGAAGACGGAAGTATCCACGTCGACAGTAAGGATGTTGAGGAGAAGCGACCCTGCACTCATTATCCTGGATGGATAATCAAGGTGCGGGGCAATGCCCGAAGCAACGCCCGAGAATTCGAAGTCTATCGTATCCGCGACCTGGGCCGTGTTCCTCACGAATATCATGAAGCTCGTCGACCTGCCCGGTCCGGTGCTGTGCGTCTCGAACTGACCGTGGGTCCAGACATCGACACTGTACGAGGCTGGCGGCTCGACTCCGCCCCCGTTCTCTCCAGGGAAATCGACGTACTGCGCGACCGTGTAGCCCACGAGCGACAGCACGAGGACCGCAACGATTGAGATGGCCGCGACCATCTCCTTCCCGTCGCGGTACCACTTCCTGCAGTGCGGACACCGCCAAGCGTCCTCAGGAACGTCCTTGCCGCAGTAGTAGCAGTCGGCTAGTCCTGCTTCGGAACCCAGTTTCCTTCTCTTGGCCATGAGGGTCACTAATATCTGACGGACGGGTAATAAACCTTTTCCAAACCGAGGAGATGCCTGCCCCACACAGGAGGTGGAATCCCGACTCGGGTCTGTCTGCGGTTCACTTGCCTAGCAGCTCGAGTGCTTCAACGCGCCAGTCGGACATGCTTCCTGGCAGGCGCAGCACTCGATGCACTCATCGATGTTGGGCACGGTCGCCTTCTTGTCGACTATCTCAAAACACTCGGTGGGGCAACTGTCCTGACATTCACCATCACCATCGCAAAGGTCATGATCGATATCGATCTGGCAACCAACGTCCTCGCTTTTCCAGCTCTTGACTACCATCCTCTTACCTCCGAGAAAACACGGAAGGCAGGATTGCTTTATATGGCTTTCCATTCGACAAACGTTTAATATCGCCCGCAGGATGTCAAGTCAGCTGGTGCCATGCAGATCGTTCCGAGGGTGTCCATCTACGCAGGTGAGGTCGTGCTTCCGAATAGTGAGGGGTACGTAGGCATTGAGGTGGACCCGGTTTCCCTGATTCAGACAGCCAGCGAGGAGTACGGGACGGTCATCCTGGAGGACATGACCGCCGTCTTTGGCGGGATGCCCCATCTTGACCTCTTACGGAAAGTGGAGAAGCTCGATGTCTGGGTCGACGGAGGAATAAGGGTATCCGAGAACGTCATGGACGTCCTTGTAGCGGGAGGGGCGAAAGCCGTGATATCGACCAGGACGCTGCAGAGCTTCAGTGAGCTGGACAAGGCGTTGAAGTTGACGGAGAATGTCGTGTTCCAGATCGACTACTGCCAGCGCATACTGGGGAGGATCGCCCTCCAGTTCTCGAGCGTCCCGACGGTTCTGGAGAAGGCGAGGATGGCGGGAGTCGAAGAGTTCATATTCATGGACAACTGCTCTCCTTCTCCCTTGGAGGAGGCGGAAAGGCTCTTCTCTGAAGAGGTGCTGGAGGGTCTCTACGTGGGCTTCCTATCGAAGGGACAGGCAGAAGAGGCCCGAGACTCCGGTGTGAAAGGGGTCGTCGTCCAGGCCCAGGAGCTGATGCCCGATGAATGAGCTGAAACAGACCGTGGCGATGGTCTTCTCCCGAAAGGGAAAGCCGTCGATGACGGAGAGGGACTTCATTCTCACCGCGTCCATGGATTTCAGATGGTTCCCGCCAAAGGACTCACAGAAACTTCTGGAGGTCGCATTGGAGGCGGAGCTCGTGACGCGCAAGGATGGGGACGTGATCGCGAACTTCGATCCCAAGTCCGTGGAGATCCCGCTCGACTTCTCTCCGGGACCGGAGGTCTTGAGAAGGAGACCGCAGGAGACGGACCTCTTCACGCAGATTCTTGGGAAGATCGCGGCGAACTCTGAAGTCGACGAGAAGCGTCTGATATCGAAGATCAACTCCGTGCAGAGTTCCATGGACGTCACGATAGAGGTCGCGGCGCTGATAGTCGGGCGGGAACTGGGCGTGGACCTCTCCTCGTTCCACGGTGCGGTCGGGGAGCGGCTTCAGTCCTCTTCCTCGGGTTCCGGTTCCCTTCGCAAATAGTGGTAGCGCTTGAAGAGGAGCTCGAAGGCGAGGAAGGAGGGGAGGAGAATGACCGCGAGGCAGATGAGGTTCCCCACCTCGGCCCCGTACTCCCCTGAGGAGAATTGAACGAAAACCGCGTATCCCAGC
>JAJISH010000279.1 GCA_022848825.1 Thermoplasmatota archaeon | reverse complement strand
CACAAGTTCGCTCTGGAGCCGGCCGCCAGGACGATGTCATTGGAGGGGAACCCGATCCACGAGGACATGGCCGAAGCCGTCGGATTCCTGGACCGAGAGAAGCTGTTCTCCATCAACCTCGTACTGGACGGGCAGAAGAGGATATACTTCGCGGGTGCGGGGGACATCACGGATTCCTTCTTGGAAGCCGTCAAGTACTCTCACGAGGTCAACTCCGTCCCGGTGAGGGGGCCCGCCGACCTCGTCATCACTGCAGCATCACCGCCCTCGGATATCGACCTGTATCAGTCTCAGAAGGCCCTCGACAACGCTAAGCTCGTCGCCCGAAAGGGGGGAACGATTGTCTTCGCTACGAAATGCAGGGAAGGAATCGGGAAAAGGGAGTTCTTCGATCTGATCGCGAGGGAGGACGATCCAGCCTCCGTAATCGAGAAGCTCAAGTCAGGCTACAAGCTCGGCTGGCACAAGGCAGCGAAGATGGCCGAGATGGCCATGGAGTTCCAGATTCTCGCCATAACGGCTCTACCGCCAGAGAACATCAGGAGCATCTTCATGGACCCGTTCTCGGACCTGCAGTCCGCCATCGATCATGCGCTTCGATCTCTCGGAGAGGACCCATCCATCGTGGTCATGCCGGCCGGAGGACTCACGGTGCCTAGAGTCCGAGAATGACGAGGATCTGGCTGAAGAACCAGGCAGTCGCGAGCAGAGTGCCGACGACTGCAACGGCCAGAGCGTAGATTCCGATGTTCCAGCTGAGGACCTTTGAGCCGTCAAATGGAGGGAACGGAATCATGTTGAATGCCCCCAAGATGAGGTTGATGAAGGCGATGGTCAAAGGAACGAAGACCCACCCCGGCGCAACGACGGCAAGGGCGAATGCCACTGCCAGGAACGCACCCCCAACGGCAGCGTTCGTCAGTGGGCCCGCCACGCTAATCTTCCCGTTCTGCTCCTTCGTGATTCGGCCACTGATATACACCGCGCCGGGGGCCGCGAAGATGAACCCCATCAACGCCGTGACGAGTGCGAAGAGCAGCCCAAAGGCACTCATGCGGAACTCTGCCCAGCACCCGTACTTCTGAGCGAGGAGCTTGTGAGCCATCTCATGGAATGCAAAGCCAGTGACGACCGCGGCCAAGGACACGCCAAAAAAGAACGCGAACTCGAACGGCTCGATCCCACGGTACAATGGGTCGGTGAAGAATATCGTGAAAGCCAGAGAGAGAACGAATATCGAGATCCCTATCTGTTGGAGCTCGACTCTGCTGAACCTTAGTCTTGTGGGCGGTCTGGCGACGTACGTGGCGCGGTAAGAGCCGTTGCTTCCAGGCACACCTGCAAAAGACCCCTCAACTTTAATAGACTATCGGTTCAGGCTACAGGTTGAACCTGGCACCGCAGTTCGGGCACTCGAACCAGCTCTCCTTGAGAAGGAAGTCACAGAGGGGACATCGGAGCACATGGCTCTCCCTCTTCTTCACCTGGGACTTTATGATGTCGAGGCTATGCTTCTTGAACTCCTCGACATCCTCACTTAGAAGGCTCTCGAGCTTGGAAACCTCGAATCCCTTCTCCCTCCAGGCCTCTATCTGGTTCCTGTACTCCTCCCGCTCGATCTCTCTCTCGTCCAGTTCCGCGATGGCGGTTGTGATCTCCGAACGCATCTCCTTGGAGGCCGCTGACCCGTGGACCGTGTCCTTAACGAACTCGTACAGTTCGTCCATGTACTCCCCAACCTTGAGTGTCTGCCCGTTTACCTGGAGATCGAGGAATGCCGCCCCTGCCGCTGCGCCGCATATCTTGCACCTGAGCTCATTGGCATCCAGTGGTCCCTTGCACCTCGCGCAGGCGAGCCGGTCTTTGTCCTTCTTCTCCGTCAACATCAGTCCGGAGAGCATCAGCCTTCTGGCGATGATCCTGTGAAGTCCACGCCTTCTTTCGGCCGGGGGAAGGCTCATCCCGATCAGGTCGGAGAACGACTTGATCCCCTTGTCGTATAGCTTCCCCGCCATGTCCTCTGTGACACCAGGGATTAGTCGGAACCTATGGACCGCCTCGCCCCTGCCCGCGTCGTATGTTGGCTCCTCCTCCAGCGTCCCGCCGCATGACGGGCACATCGCGATGTAGGAGTCGTACGCCTCCCCGCAGCTGTGGCATTCCACTTCCTTCTCAGGAAAGATCGTGCCGCACCTTGGGCATATCATCTCCGCAGGGGAAGAAGACAGTCCGCATATGCCGCATATCTGCTCGCTCGCGCTTGCCATGGTATCACAAGGGGGGAGTGTGGATGCTATGCGAAAGAATCCTCTGGACGATACTTATGCTTTCGTTTTTGATTATCATCGATGAAAACCATCCAGCAGGGGCGCATTCAACTCTCCCTCTCGAGGTAGGACACACAGTCGATGCGATCACTGCCCTCGGAAGCCTCTCCGTGATTTGTCCTTGGCATGTGTCGTCGAGGAATCCCTTTGTGCAGGATTTTCCGGGGAGCCAGACTCTTGAGAACCTTGTCCACTTCCAAGACGCAGAGCCGCAAGATACTAAACCTCGACCGCCGTGGTCGTGGAGAGCATGAGCGGAGAGGGGTGCTGTGTTTCGTCGGAGGTCGGGGTAGATCTCTTCCCGTTTCCCAGTCCCAGGAAGGGACAGGATAGCTTCCTGCAGGAAGCCAGGGAGGCTCTCTCATCGGGTCGCCATCTTCTCGCACACGCACCCACGGGCCTTGGCAAGACGGCGGTGGCGCTGACCGCATCACTCGAGGTTGCACTGCAGAACGGGCTGCTGGTCTTCTTCCTCACATCCAAACAGTCTCAGCACAGAATAGCGGTCGAGACCCTTCGCAAGATCTCAGACATCCGGGAAGGGATAATCGCGGTTGACATAATCTCTAAGCAGTCGCTCTGTCCCTTGTCCAGCTCGCGGCACTCCTCCTCGTTCCAGGACTTCTGTAAGTCGAGGATCGCCACGGAGACCTGTCCTTACTACCGGCGGTCAACCAAACCACTGGTGGACGTGGTCCGAAGGCGAATCCTGCATATAGACGAGGTCGCCCGGATCTGCCGCGCGTTTGGAAGGTGTCCGCACAAGACGGCCATGGACTGCCTCCCAGAGGCGGATATAGTCATCTGCGACTACAACTACGTCTTCTCCCCCTTGCGCGATATCATACTAGAAAAGACGAAGAGAGAGCTGGAGAACATCCTCGTCGTAGTTGACGAGGCCCACAATCTGCCGTCGAGGATCAGGGACCATCTGAGGGGTGAGACTGGACCCGAGGAGATTCTGGCAGCCGCGAAGGAGGCGAAACATATCGACCGCGGCCTGGCGGGCGTCCTGAAGGCTCTCGCCAAGGAACTCGAGGCGCAGTTCGACGAAGAAACGAGGGAGGTGAGTGAGGACGCGATACTCGCCCCGTTGCGCGGTGCCCTGGGGGACCGTGAACGCTCGGACGCCGCGTTCCTGAGCGACGTGAGAAAGAGCGGGGAGGCTGTCCTCGCCAGGACAGGGGGCACGTCGCTTCTCAAACTCGCGGATTTCCTGGACGGATGGGCGGGCAATGGAAACCCGATTCTCAGAATCCGAAGCGGGGAGGAGAAGGAGCTCTCCTATCTGTTCCTGGATCCCTCCATGATAAGCCGCGAGGTCTTCGAGAAGGCGCATTCCTCGATCCTCATGAGCGGGACGCTCTTCCCCGTCGAAACCTACTCTGACCTCCTGGGCATCCCCAAGGCGAGATGCGTCGTGAGAACGTTCATCTCCCCCTTCCCTCGGGAGAACCGACGGGTCGTCCTCGCCGCGAAGATGACGACGCTCTTCAAGCAGCGCGGAGACGCGACATACCAGGCGTACGCGAACCTGATTCTCACGGTGTCCTCCCTTATTCGCGGGAACCTGGCCGCGTTCCTTCCCTCATACGAGTTCATGGAGAGCGTCCGACAGAGAATGATGCTGACCGAGTGCGGAAAGGAGATGCTCGTTGAGAAGCAAGGGTCTACGAAGGAGGATAAAGACCTCATTCTGAGACGCCTGAAAGAGGTACGAACGAACGGAGGAATCCTCCTGGCGGTCATGGGCGGATCTCTTTCCGAGGGTGTGGATTTCCGCGACAACCTACTCAGCGCCGCCGTGATGTGCGGAATCCCGCTGACGCCGCCCACGGTGGAGAACGAGGCGCTCCGGAGATACTACTCCTCCAGATTCGGGAGGAGCAGGGGGTTCGACTATTCCTACCTCATTCCGGCCATGAACAAGGTCGTCCAGTCGGCGGGAAGGTGCATACGTAGCGAATCCGACAGAGCGGTGATAGTATTCGCGGACAGGAGGTTCGCATCTGGCAGATACAGGAGATTCCTGCCCAAGGAGCTCTCTGGTGGTGAGGAGGACGTGGAGAAAGCAGTGGGGGAGTTCTTCGGAACGGCATGACATTTTTATCCGCAAAGCCCTTGCCCAACCGAATGCTCATCAAAATCGGGGCGGAGGCCCAGCTTCGCCTGATCACATGGAAAGGGAAGAGAGCGGTCGAGAAGTTCAGGGTCCCGAAGGGCTACAGGATCCCGGCGCTCGACGAGAGGCTCAGGACCTCGAGGATCAGGACAGAGGTGAAGCTCATGACCGAGGCTCGCACACTGGGGATCTTCGTGCCAATGATATACGATGTGGACATTGTGGAGAACAAGATAATCATGGAACACATCGACGGGAAGCAGGCGAAGGAGATCATAAGCTCCGGCGCTGAGGCTGAGGATCTGTGCAGGAGAATAGGCTCCATCGTGGGCATCCTGCACTCGAACCATATAATCCACGGTGACCTAACGACCTCCAACATGCTCGTCTCCGACGGTGACATCTACCTGATAGACTTCAGCCTGGGCAGGAAGAGCCAAGGGATTGAGGACAAAGGGGTCGACCTCCACCTGCTCAAGGAAGCCTTTTCAAGTGCCCACTCCGAGAGGTTCCACCTCTTCGATCATGTCATGGCGGGATACCGAGAGGAATGCAAGACGGCCGATGCGATTGTGGAGAGAATGACGGTGATTGAGGGGCGGGGTAGATACACTTGATCCGCTTCGTGACGACGAACAAGGGAAAGCTCCAGGAGGCCGAGAGGATCCTGGGGGGGATCGGAACGGACATCGAGATGCTCTCCATGGAATATCCTGAGATGCAAGGCGAGTCGCTGAAGGAGGTCGTTCTCTTCGGGCTGAACTGGCTTCGTCAGAAGGTGGAGGGCGATGTGATCATCGAGGATTCTGGTCTGTTCGTGGAATCACTCGGGGGATTCCCCGGGGTCTTCTCGTCCTACGTGTTCAAGACCTTGGGCATGGACGGCATCCTGAAGCTGATGGAATCAGAGAAGACGAGACGCGCCCATTTCGAGAGTTGCATCGGACTCTTGGTGGATGATGAAGCGGTTACGTTCGGCGGGACGTGCGAGGGCACGATTTCCGAGCGGACGAGAGGATCAGAAGGCTTCGGGTACGATCCGATATTCGTTCCCAAAGGCGAATCGAGGACCTTCGGAGAGATGGAGACCGATGAGAAGAACAAGATCTCGCACAGAGGAGACGCCTTCCGGAAACTCGCCGGTTACCTCCAGTCAAGGTGAGGCGCCGCGTTCCGCCGTGAGGGGAATCAGAGCGAGCCTATCGTTTCTGGCTCTTCCGATCCTTCTCCCCGTCCTTGCCTTGGTTCTTGTGTGGGCACTGCTCGGTTCGGTGATGATGTATGCCGCGCTGGCCTCCATGATCGCCTATCTTGTCGGACCCTTGGGAAGGGAGCTGGTGATCCCCGCCGCGGTTCTCCTCCTTATGGAAAGCGTCTCAGTCGGGATCTGGGAGGTGGTCGCGATCTCCCTATCCGTTGCCTGTGTGGACGTGGCGCTAGCTCTCTTCGTTGTGTGGAACTTCCCCCTCGTGAGGAGGTCCAAGTACCTTGCGAGAATCACCGACCGGATCGAGAATGCCTTCACGAAGAGGCTGGGCGGCGGCCCGACCAGGAGGGGATACGCACTCTTGGCGGCCTATGTCGCCTTCCCGCTCCAGTTCAGCGGCGGGTTCATCGCCACGATCATCGGCAGTCTCCTTGGCTACGACCCGCGAAGAATGGTGCTCGCGGTCACGGTGGGCTCCGTCATAGGCTCTCTCACAATGGGGCTCCTCGCGTATCTGATTGGGAGACCGACACTGGACCTTCTTGCCCTGGGTGCGCTGCAGCTGGCGGGAATCTTAATAGTGGTGGGCTTCATTATCGCTGCCGTCTACCTTTACCACTCGCACAGGAGGAAGAAAGATGAAGATTGAGAGCAGGAAAGTCCTTCTCACCGGCGGAGCGGGGTTCATCGGGAGCCATCTTGCCGACGAACTGCTTCGCTTGGGGAACGACGTGGCGGTCGTCGACAACTTCAGCAGCGGAAGAAGGGAATTCATAAGCCATCTGGAGTCGAACGAGAGATTCTCTCTCAAGGAAGCGGACATACTCTCCGACGACATCGAGTCCCTGATCGAGGATTCCGACTGCGTCTTCCATCTTGCGGCCAACCCAGACGTCAGACTAGGAATCGAGGACACCCGCGTGCATCTCGACCAGAACATAATCGCGACCTATCGCTTGCTCGAAGGGATGAGGAGGACTGGGTTGAAAGAGTTGCTCTTCACATCAACCTCCACGGTCTACGGTGAGGCGAGCCAGATACCCACCGCCGAGGACTACGGCCCGCTCGTTCCGATATCGCTCTATGGAGCCTCGAAACTGGCCTGCGAGGCCCTCATCTCGTCCTACTGCCACACGTTCGACCTGAAAGCCTGCCTCTATCGATTCGCCAACGTGGTGGGGTCCAGGAGCACGCATGGCGTCATACACGATTTCATCGAGAAGCTGAGAGACGATCCCGCGAAACTCGAGATACTCGGACGGGAGCCCGGGACCGTGAAGTCCTACTGTCACATATCCGACTGTGTTCAAGCTCTGGTCCATGGATGGAAGGTTCTCTCCGAACCCGTGGAGATGTACAACATCGGTAGCGTGGACGCGATCGACGTGAAGAAGATCGCAGACATAGTATCCAGGGAACTGGATTTGGAGCAGGTCGAATACGATTGGACGGGCGGCGTCGATGACGGGCGAGGATGGAAGGGGGACGTGAGGAAGATGCAGCTATCCATCGAGAAGCTGAAGTCAACCGGATGGACGCCCAATTACGGGAGCGAGGATGCCGTTAGACTGGCAGCTCGAGAACTGATTTCCGGGGAATGAGCTTTAAATAGTCTTACCACGCTTTTTCGTGGAAGGGCCCGTAGGGTAGTTTGGTCAATCCTTGGGGCTTTGGGAGCCTTAGACTCCAGTTCGAATCTGGGCGGGCCCACTCTTACTATTTGCAGAGGTCTCCCTACTTGAAGACCGGTTGAATGGCAAATTCCTCCGCGAGCGCGACCATGTCTGCCTCCGACGGACGTGCTTCGAATCGATTGGCTGCATCCAACACCTTGGGCAGAAGCTGCATATCGCCCGTTGTGATCAGAAAGCTGTCTTGAAAGCCCAATGACCACTGCACCGACTTATCGATGGCATCCTGGGTCTCTAACGGTTCATAGAAGTACGTATTGTAAGTCTTGGAACCACCCCGACACGGCCACCGAGCAATGGATTTCATGGTTTGTACCGCAGCATTGCGATTCCGGCACATCTCAACCAACTCATTGAAGTCAGCTG
>JAJISH010000278.1 GCA_022848825.1 Thermoplasmatota archaeon | reverse complement strand
ATGGGATTGACAACGAGACCGATCGTCCGCATCCGGTGAGTAATCGGCATTCGGGCAAAAAGCCTTCTCCTTGCGCATCCTTCGGCACTGGTGCCACGGGCTCTTGGGCTTGAGATGGAGCAAGGGTTTAATAGGGAAGCGAATATGCGATAGAGTACATGGCCCGCTTTCCAGAGGCTGAAGCAAGAACGCTCGCCAAGATGATATGCATGAAGTGCTACGCACGAAATGCAATGAGAGCAACCAGATGCAGGAAGTGCGGGAGCAAGGAGCTCCGCCCGAAGGCGAAGGAGCCCAGAAGGCAGTAATCAGGCCTGCTTGAACTTTTTCGTTTTACAGTCCGGGTTGACGCAGAGGGTCCATTTTCTCCTGTTCCTCATGAGGACGTTGATGATCGGGGATCCGCACTTTTCGCATGTCTCCTTTGTCGGCTGGACATACCCCTTCTGTGGGAGCGGGAACGAGTTGTTGCACTTCGGGTAGCCAGAGCAGCCGACGAACCTCTTCCCCCTCTTTGAGTATCTAATCGTGAGATCGCCTCCGCACTTGCTGCACATGCCGAGCAGGTTCCTCTCTCTTGTCGTCGGACATTGAGCGTCAACGCAGATGGTTTCCTTGCCTCCCCGTTCTGTGATCTCTATCATCGGTGAGCCGCATTCCTCGCACGTCTCCATCGTGGGGATTACCTTCCCCGCCTGTGGCAGTGGATGCGTGACCCTACAATCCGGGAAGCCTGAGCAGCCAACGAATCTCTGGCCCGCCCTGGATCTGATCACATTCAGGTCTCCGCCGCAGGACTTGCAGACTCCTATGTAGTTCTGCATCCTGAGAGCCCTCTTGATCTCCTCACCGATCTCCTTTCTGTTGGACTGGAGGGTCTCCATGACCTCTTCGAGGATGTCTTGGGATTCTTCGACGACCTGTCCTCCGCTCTTGCTTCCGTTCGCGATCTCGAGCATATCCTTCTCCAGCAGGTTCGTCATCTCGGGCTTCTCTATCCCGACGTTGTGGTCCCCGAGGGCATCTATGACCGCTCTCGCAGAGACCGTTGGCGTGAGGTACTTCCCCTCGACGTACTTCCTGTTGTAGAGCTTCTTTATTATCTCGTGCCTCGTGCTCTTCGTGCCGAGACCTAGCCTCTCCATTTCTTGGATGAGTTTTCCCTGTGAGTACCTCGGCGGAGGCTTGGTCTTGTCCTCCTCCATGTTCACTCCCAGTAGCTTGATGCTCTCTCCCTCGGACAGCTCCGGCAGGTCGGACTCCTTGGCTGGATAATATGGATAGTAGTTCCTCCAACCCGGGTCAAGTATCTCCCGCCCCTCGCAGACGAAGGCCTCCTTCTTGACATCGATCTCGGCCTTTGACGTCTTGACCAGCGCGGGGGGCGCCACCGTTGCGAGGAACCTCCTGCAGACGAGCTCGTAGATAGTCCATTTGTCGCCCGTTATCTTCGACTTCTTCGCGCCTCTTACGGGGTGTATCGGCGGGTGATCCGTCGCGAAGCTCTTTCCCCTTGTTGGGACGATCTTCTCCTGCTTGAGGAGCTCCTTCGCCTCCTTGCTGAAGGCGGAAGCCAAGAGCTTCTCCAATAGGAACTTGAGACCGAGTGTGGGCGGATAGACGGTGTTGTCCGTCCTGGGATAGCTGATCCATCCGCTCGTGTAGAGGGTCTCCGCGATGCTCATCGCCCTGGAGGCCGAGAACCCTAGGCGGTTGGCCTCCATCAGAAAGATGGTCGTGTTGAACGGAACGGGGGGCCACTCCGGGGCCTCCTTGGCCTCGTATAGCCGCACTTTTCCCGTCTTCGCACCGTCGGCAGCCTTCAGGACGGTCTCGGCGTCGACCTTGTTCCAGAATCTACCGTGTGAGTGCCGTCCAGTGAACTCAATATCTTTCTCAAAAGTCGCGCGTATGTCCCAGAACGGCTTTGCCTCGAAATGCTCGATCTCCTTCTCCCTGTCCACTATGAGCGCCAATGTTGGGCTCTGGACGCGACCAACCGAAAGGAACTCCCGCCCGAGTCGACTGGATGCGAGAGAGATGAATCTGGTGAGGGTCGCCCCCCATGCGAGGTCGATTACTTGCCTCGTCTCTGCGGACTCGGCGAGGGCATAATCTATCTCGGTGAGCTCATCGAACGCTCTCTCCACGTCCACCTTCGTCAGAGCGCTGAATCGCGCCCGCTTGAACTCCGCCTTCGGGGCGACCTCCTTCACGATATCGAGGGCCTCCACACCAATGAGCTCCCCTTCCCTGTCGTAGTCCGTCGCCACTATGACTTCGTCCTTGTCCTTCGCTAGGGTCTTGAGGGCCGAGGCGATGGACCTCATGATTATCTTCTTCTCAGGCTTTGCCCGCACGAGGTCCTTCGGGTTGATCTCCGCCCAGCTGTTGAGCTCCTCGGGATAGTCCATGCCGACGATGTGCCCCCTGAGACCGATCACGGAGTAGTCCTCACCGTCCCTCTCGAAGTGATACGAGGAGACTCTTTCGATGCTCTGCCGCTTGGACTTCCCGTTGGAAAGGATCGTCGCTATTCTCCGGGCCGACGAACTCTTCTCGGATATGACGAGCTTGCTCACGGTCTCGATTCATGAAAGACTCGATATATAACCGTTTGCCGCTGAGTTTCGAGCCAGTAAACGGAATCCCAGGGCCGTCTGGCGGGACAACGGGCAAAACCGCTAGGTCGTGATGAGGGGGTCGATTACGTCCTCCAACTCCTCGGCGGAGACGAGACCAACATGGACGTAGGCGATCTCGCCCGATCTGTCGATCACTATCTCCATGGGTACGCCCCAAGTGCTGTACTTCTCGGATACATTGTCTGTGTCCACGGCGAAGAACCAATCATCCGCGAAAGATTCCTTGAATATGATGAGATCCTGGGGGTCCACATCCAGAGATATATCAATCGATATCATCTGCAGATCATCTGGAGAGTAGTTGTTGAACACGGCGACTAGCTCCAATGCCTGGTCTGTGCAAGCGCCGCAATAGATGGTCATGAGGTCGAGAAGCACGACCTTTCCCAGAAAATCGTTCAGGCCGAAGTCCCTGTCGTATACGTCCGTCAGGTTGAAATCAAGAGCCATCTGTCCTACTCTTCCTGGCGGGAGATAGCCCTCGGTCTCAGCTGAGAGCGGACCCTCATTTCCAGAGGCATCGACCGCGCTCACTCGGTACGAGTGGGTCAGCATGGGCGTGACGTTGAGATCGTAGTACAGCGGCCTTGAGGACCGGAAGTCGAGGACCCTCCCGTTCCTGTAAACGTTGTATCCCGATATCCTGTCGTTGTCCCACGCCTCCTCCCAGGTGAGATTCAACTGGTTATCGTAGGTGTGAACCGTGAGGCCTGTAACTTTGGACGGGGCGATGATATCGCTCGGGAGAGATGAGATGTTGACCGCGTCTGAGACATCGCCTTCGTTTCCAGATCCGTCCACAGCCTGGACTCGGTATTCGTGGGGGCCCGAACGTCTCCCGGATCGTCGACGGTCATCGGAACCGACGGTCTCTTCTCCAACTTGTTCGTGTCCCTGAAGACGTTGTAGAATGCGACCTCCACATCGTCTTGCGCGGCATTCCAAACGAGGAGGATTCTTCCGTCCCGCAGGTCAACTGCATTCAGCCCGCTCACCTTGCCAGGAGGGGTGTTGTCCTCAGGTTCCTGATTGCCTGACAGGGCGATTACTGAGATGATCACGACGATGATGAGGACGACTACCAGCGGGACGACGATCTTCCTTGGCAGCATCCCGAACACTCTCCTATCCTCCTTTGATCAGTTCCGCGATCTCCGCGGGGTGCTTCGCGACATCGACACCGGCCTCGTTCAACGCGGCGATCTTGCTCTCCGCGGTCCCCTTGCCTCTCGCAATGATGGCACCGGCGTGCCCCATCCTCTTGCCCGGGGGCGCCGTGCGGCCTGCGATGTACGCGTAGACGCTCTTCCTCATCCCTTTGATGTGCTCGGCGGCGTTCTCCTCCGCGGTACCGCCGATCTCGCCCACTATGACGATGGACTCGGTCTCCTCATCCTCCTCGAACATCTTCAGGACCTCGACTATGTTCGAGCCGATTATAGGATCGCCACCTATGCCCACGCAAGTGCTCTGGCCGAGACCGCTCTCGGTTATCGCGTTGACTATCTCATAGGTGAGCGTCCCGCTGCGCGAGACCACTCCCACGGTTCCCTGCTCGAAAATGCCGCTTGGCATGATCCCGACCTTGCACTTGTCAGGCGATATCACTCCTGGGCAGTTCGGGCCTATGATGGTCGTTCCCTTCTGCCTCGCATATGCCATTATCCTTATCGCATCGTGGAATGGTATTCTCTCCGTGATTATCACGATGAGTCCTATTCCAGCGTCGATCGCCTCGAAGGAGGCATCGAGGGCGAAAGGGGCGGGGACGAGGATCATGGACGTGTCCGCGTCCGTTGACTTGACCGCCCCGTGAACAGAATCGAAGACAGGAACGCCGTGGACAGTTTCCCCGGCCTTGCCCGGAGTCACGCCTGCCACGACCTTGGTCCCATAGCCGAGCATCGCCTTGGCGTGGAACATCCCCTGGTGCCCGGTGATTCCCTGGATGATGACCCTTGAGTTCTCGTCGACGAGTATTGACATCTTCATCCCCTCAGTCGGACGGTTTCCTCGGCCGCCCGCTCCAACGAGCTTACCGCAACGAATCCGGCGTCTCTCAGTAACTGCTTTGCCTCGTCCTCGTGCACGCCCTTTATCCTTGCGACGACCGCCACGTCGATCCCCTCCTCGTCGAGGACCTCCTTCACGCCCTGCGCGACCGAGTCGCACCTGGTTATGCCCCCGAAGATGTTGAGGAAGATGACCGAGGGCTTGGCCTTCTTCATGAGCCGAAACGCCTCCTTCACCTTCTCTGGATCGTCCGTGCCGCCCAGGTCGAGGAAGACCCCGCCCTTGCCTCCCTTGAGGCTTATCATGTCAAGCGTGGCCATCGTAAGACCGGCACCGTTGGCGATGACGCCGATGTCTCCGTCCAGCTGGATGAGGGCTATCCCCTTGGACTCGGCCTCCCTCTCGAGCGGGGTGAGGTCCTGTTCCATGCCCTGGAACTCCTTGTGGCGGTAGAGCGCACTGTCGTCGGACATGAGCTTCGCATCCACCGCAACAAACTCTCCCTTTGACGTGAGCACGAGCGGGTTTATCTCCACGAGCTCGGCGTCCTCCTTCTCGAAGAGGCGGAACATCGCCCGCGCGATCGCGGAGAAGGCCTTCCCCTCCTCCTTCGCCAGCCCAAGGAACTTGGACGCGTCCCGCAGCACGTAGGGTGGGAGAACCGAGAAGGGCGGGATGTGCCTCTTGAGTATCTTGTCGTCTGGAACGGACTCGATCTCGACGCCGCCCTCCGCGCTGGTCATCAGCAACGGGGCCCTCTCCTCCCTGTCTATCGTGATTCCGAGGTAGTATTCCTTTGAGATCTCCGCGGCCTCTTCCACCAGGACTTGCCGCACTTCGTATCCTCGGATGTCCATCCCGATGATCTCGTCGACCGCTCGGGAAGCCTCCTCAGGGGAATCCGCGAACTTCACGCCGCCGGCCTTCTTTCTCCCGCCGATGAGAACCTGAGCCTTGACGACAACTGGATAGTCCAGCCCCTCGATGTCCTTCCCGCTCGTGGCAAGTACGCCCCTTGGGACGGGAATGCCATAGGCTCCGAAGAGCTCTTTTGCCTTGTACTCGTGGAACTTCATCCAATCAACTCCAGGTTCTCACAAAGCTTCTCCAGTTATCCGCTCATAGACGTCAGCGTAGAGGCCAGATATGGACTCGACCTCCTCGTCCGGAAGGGGAGGGATCGGCGGGTCTGGCATGCCCTTGTCCCTGGCCCTCGTAAGGTCGTCGAGGTACCCGGTCGATTCGTAGTACTTCCTCACGGGCTCCTTGCTCATCTCGATGAACATGCCCTCGTCCATCTTGCTCCTCTGCCAGAATCTGTCCTCGTCCGGCGTCCCGAACGTGTCTACCACCATCAGGTTGCGATCCCCGTCGAACGCGAACTCCTTTTTCCCGTCCACGTGAGTGAGGTCCGCACCCTTGACTCTGTTCTCAATCAGGTCGTCGATCATGAAGACCAAGTCCCTGACCTCGTTGTACTCGTCCTCCGTCATTCCGCTCAGGTTCATGGCCTCCTCCCTGTCGATGACCCTGTCATGGCTCTCGAACTTGGTCGTCTGCTCGAAAAAGGGGACCGGAAGCATCTCACCATAAGCCGGAACGTCATCCGTCTCGAATCCCAGGGAGCGTGGCGCTATGCCCCCGTCCTGCAGTCGTCTGTGGAGCGAGCCCGCCACGTAGTGCCTGTTTATCCACTCGACCGGTATCATGTAGTTGGACCGAGGAAGCCCCTCGTACTCCTTCGGGACCCTCGTCCTCCTCACCCTCATTCTGTCTGGACCCTTCAACTCGATGAAATGCGTTCTGATACCCAGGTCCTTGAGCTCGTTGAACCAGAGCGCACCCATCCTGCAGAGGACCTCTCCCTTCCTAGGAATGCGGGTGGGCACAATAACGTCAAAGACCGATATCCTGTCCGAGAACTGGAACTCAAGCTCTCCCTCGCTCACTTCGTATACGTCCTTGACCTTTCCCTTCAGCAGTAGCCTCACAGGAATCGCCACTTTGGTATCCTCCCCCAGTATATGTTTTTAATGCCTTCATGTGCCAGTGCTACTGTTTGTCAAACAAATGATATATGCTTCTCACCTCATTTCGAAATCGGTGGGATAATGGTTGAATTCAGCAGTCTCTTTTCCGGCAGAATCGCCGAGATGAGGAGATCCGAGATAAGGGAGCTCCTGAAGCTCACGCAGAAGCCTGAGATTATCTCCTTCGCCGGAGGACTTCCCTGCCCGGAGGCCTTCCCCATCGATGTCGTGAAGGACATAACGATCGATGTCCTCGATGAAAAGGGGAGCGTTGCGCTCCAGTACGGGACGACCGAGGGGCTCGCTCCGCTCAGGAAGGAGCTGGCCAAGAGGATGAACAAGTTGGGCGTGAAGTGCACGCACGAAAACATCCTCGTGACCCACGGATGTCAGCAAGCCCTCGACTTGATTGCGAAAATCTTTCTGGATGCCCACGACCTCGTCGTATGTTCTCTGCCCTCCTACCTCGGAGGGATCAATGCGTTCGGCGCCTTCCAGGCCGACTTCATCGGGATCCCGCTGGAGGCCGACGGCATGAACCTCGACGTGCTCGAAGAGAAACTGAAGGAGCTGCGGAAGGAGGGCAAGATGCCCAAGTTCATCTACGTTCTTCCAACATTTCACAATCCCGCCGGCGTCACGATGCCCGCCGAGAACAGGAAGAGGATGATAGAGATCCTGAAGGAGTACGATGTCCTGGCCCTTGAGGACGACCCCTACGGGGAACTGAGGTACGAGGGTGACCACATCGACCCGCTCATGGCCTATGATAATGAGGACGGGCACGTCTTCTACCTTGGCACGTTCTCCAAGATCCTCGCACCCGGACTGAGGCTCGGGTGGGCGGTCGCGCCCACGGAGATACTGGACAGCCTCGTGACCGCGAAGCAGTCAACCGATCTGTGCACCTCCACGTTCTCGCAGTACATCGCATATGAGTATCTCCATCGTGGTCTGGTGGACTCCCACATCGAGAAGATCAAGAAGATCTACGGGTCGAAGAGGAACATAATGCTCGAGGCCATGGAGACCTATTTCCCCGAGGGGGTCGAGTGGGTGCGGCCAGACGGAGGGATGTTCACCTGGGCGACGGCTCCCGGGGTGGACACGAAGAAGATGGTCATCAAAGCGATCGAGCGCAAAGTCGCCTACGTGCACGGCGCGGCATTCCGGTTCGACAGTGGCGGAAGGGACAGCATGCGCCTCAACTTCAGCTATCCCACCGAAGAAGAGGTCGAGGAAGGAATCAAGCGCCTGGGCCGCGTTCTGAAGGAAGAGATGGGGACGAGCTAGAACACGTCCGCCTCTGTGTGGACCTCGATGCCGTGACTCGTGATGAGGTAGGGCTTCTTCTGTCTCAAGTGCTTTCTTCTCCTCACCTTGACGATCTGGATGACCAGCTGGGTCTCCTTGGACCCTTCGGGTTCGTTGAAGAGGAGGAGTATGACGCCGTCCGAGACGTATTCCACAAGGCCGTCCCTCGATGACCGGGGGTTGTCGTCCTTAGCCTCCGCCGTCAGCAAGGCGGTCGCGCCCGTCGACTTGATCTGCCGGTACAGCTCGAAGAGCTGGGTCCTCCTTTCCACCTCGTCTGGAAACATCATGTTCAGCAGGGATATGGAGTCTATCGCCAGCCTGTCCGCCTTGAACTTGCTGATGAACGCGGGCAGCTCGCTCTTCACCCTTGTGAGCGTAGTCTTCACGTCGGCAGGCTCGAGCTTGACTATCGCCAAGGTCTCATCGTCCTGATACTTCTGCAGGTCCCAGCCGAAGGACTGGGCGTTCATCTTTATCGATTCAACGGCCTCCTCGAGGGTTATGAATATGCACTTCTCGCCCTTGGTCAGACCCTCCATGATGAACTGGAGGCTGAGCGTCGTTTTGCCCGTTCCGAACGCGCCGAGGACGGTCACTATGTGGTTCCTCGGAATCCCTCCACCAAGCATCTCGTCAAGCCCCTCAACACCTGTTCCTATTAGCTCCACAATCCCACCTACGCTATTCTTTCCTGGTACATGACGACCAGCCCGTGGTTGCTCGTCACCATCGTCGGGAAGCGGGCGATCTTCTCCATCTCGAGATGGGGCAGGACGCTCATGAACTTGCCGACGTACATGTACCGTTGCCTTTTGCTGCTCGTGAGGTAGTTCTTCCATTCGAAGACGATGACGCCGTCGACGCTGTCGATGAGCATCTGCTCGTGTTTCTCATCCATTATCCCTCTCGTGAGGAGCAGATAGACGATTCCGTCCCATCTCTTCGATGCCCGCTGCATCCCCTTTATCGTCGATATCAAGTCCTTTGGGTGGACTATGTCCGACTCCGCGAGGTCGGTTATCGAGTCGATTACGACCATGGACCTCGTCGCGTTGGAGTCCAAGAAATCCACCACGGACTCAAGAAGCTCCGGAGGCTTCTCGCCGAACGGGACATTCTCCCCGCTTGTCCAGCTCGAAGGGACGATCGTGTGCCTGAAGTAATGTCCGCTGAAATCCCTGAATGTCGTGTACTTCTTGAGGGCGTTGTAGAAATGAGGATTGAAGGATGGTGCCACTTCCCTGAGTATGTCCTCCCTCGACCTCGAGAACGTGATGTACTCCACCTTCTCGGGAAGCACGCCGTCGTCGCACGCGTGACCCAGGTAGTACTTCCTCGTTTGGGGGTTGCCTTTCACCATGCCGAGCTTCGCTATGCTCGTGTAGATGTACTCCTGCTGTCCCGCTCCCATGTCGCCTAGCAGCAGGACGAGCGATCCCGAGGGAAGCCCGCCCTTGATTATCGTGTCGAAGTCCGCGACGCCTGTTGGGATCCTCCTGACCCCGACTGGGTCATACTGGAGCTCTTCCTCGGACTGTTTAGAAAGCGGAATTCGCAGAGGCATCCCAATCATTGAGTGGATATAGCGAGAGGAAAATAAAGTCTTTTTGCATTACTGTCGACTGCCATTCTCGGCTACACCTGTGACCAAAACACTAGCCTCGCGGCAAGAGCGTGTCAGATCCCTGGACGAAAGGTATCGAGACCGCGACCTCAAATCCGCTTCAGCTTTCCAATTACGGGTTCGTAGGCACGGCCATTGTCGAGCAAGCTGTTCACGGTCTGTTCCAGGTCGTCCTTCTGAACCCCATCCTTCTTCGACGCTTCGAGCAGGGTCTCCCAGTCGGCTCCCTTCCCGTCTGTGTCCAGCTTCCCTATGAGTTCTAGGACGTACTCGTCCAGCTCCGACTTCTCT
>JAJISH010000277.1 GCA_022848825.1 Thermoplasmatota archaeon | reverse complement strand
CGCATGAGCCACGACCTCGGGTTCTTCGCGCCGTACTTGTAGCGCATGTCGTGCGCCCAGATCCTCCGCGCCGCCCGGAACTTCGCGATCTCCTCGAAGAAGTCCATGTGGGAGTTGAAGAAGTGCGAGAGCCTCGGCGCGAACGCGTCGACGTCCATCCCCGCCTTGATGCCCGCCTCGACGTACGCGAAGCCGTCGGCGAGCGTGAAGGCGAGCTCCTGCACGGCAGTCGAGCCCGCCTCGCGGATGTGGTAGCCGCTGATGGAGACGGTGTTCCAGAGCGGGACCTCCTTGGAGCCGAACTCGAACGTGTCCACGATGAGCCTCATGGACGGCTCCGGCGGGAAGATGTAGGACTTCTGAGCGATGTACTCCTTGAGGATGTCGTTCTGTATCGTTCCCCTGATCCTCGTGGACGGGATGCCCTGCCTCTCGGCCGCCGCGATGTACATCGCCCAAACCACCGGGGCGGGGCCGTTGATGGTCATGGACGTGCTTATCTCGTCCAGCGGGATGCCGCCGAAGAGGATCTCCATGTCCTTCAGCGAGCTTATCGCGACGCCGCACTTGCCGAACTCACCCCTCGCCATCGTGTGGTCAGTGTCATACCCGTACAGCGTGGGGAAGTCGAAGGCGACGCTCAGTCCCGTCTCCCCGTGCTCGAGGAGGTACTTGTACCTCGCGTTGGTCTCCTCCGCGGTCCCGAAGCCCGAGAACATCCTCATCGTCCACAGCTTGCTCCTGTAGAGCGTCGGGTGGACGCCCCTCGTGAAGGGGTACTCGCCCGGCAGACCGAGCTTCTCGAAGTAGTCGAAATCCGGAGTGTCGTCCGGAGTGTAGAGCCTGTCGATGGGGGCACTGGATGTCGTTGTGAAATCCTTCCTCCTCTCGGGAAGGGCGTCGAGCGACCTCTTCAGGGTCGAGCCTTCCCAATCCCTTTTGCTCTTCGCTATCTCCTTGATGTCGCCCTCTTCAGACATCGCCTAGCCCCTTGCCATTCATGGAAAGAGAAGTCCGCTTATCTAATTTGCGGGGACTAGGACACATAAATACGGGTAGCCCGATTCACTTCTCAGATGACCGAGTACTACTTCGACATCGAGACGGAGGGAACGGACCCGCTCGTGGACAAGATCGTCACCATTCAGTTCCAGGAACTCGACGGGGGCAAGCCGGTCGGGGACTTCCACGTTCTCAAGGAGTGGGAGGAGGGCGAGAAGAAGATCGTCGAGAGGATACTCGATGAAGGGATCCTCGACCCGAGCTGGACCTTCGTTCCCATCGGCAACAACCTGAGGTTCGATATCGTCTTCGTCATGGAGAAGGCGCAGCAGTACGGACTGCGAGAATGGAGTGCTGGCGAGGTGAGATACTTCTTCTACAGGAAGGCCATGATCGACATCCGCTCGGTGCTCGTGCTGATGAACGGGGGGAAGTTCAAGGGCTCCGGCTTGGACGCGTTCACGGGGAAGCAGAAGGGTGTCCAGGTGCCGATCTGGTACCGGGAAAGGAAGTACGACGAGATAATGTCGTACATCGAAACGGAGAAGCAGGAGACGATAGCGTTGTACCGGGAAGTCGCGAGTCTTTTGGAGACTTTCGGACAGAGAAAGAGGAAGCGCGTGGAAGAGCCCGAAGCGTAGGTTTTCCGCCCCGCAACTGGACGATCTCCCGTTCTCTGAGCCAGACCTCGTTTGCTCCGTCCGGGAAAAATATAAATACATCCAATAAAATTGAAAAACCGGAGGATAGGGAGCAAGAGAGACTACTGTGGACACGTGAAGAAAAGGGGGATTCGTGACAGCGATGCGACCGCTCCGGGGTGTAATCGACACTGCGTTCCCTCGCTCTCCACTGCGGGGGCCTCGTCCTAGTTTGAAGGATTTCGCGGGAGGTGACTTTTCTGAGGTCGGCTGACCGCGAGGTGCCCG
>JAJISH010000276.1 GCA_022848825.1 Thermoplasmatota archaeon | reverse complement strand
AGGACGGGAACATTGAGATCCGAGACGCGAGGGACTACTGGGGAATGAACACGAACGACGCTCAGATCTCGTTCCGCAAGCACCTCGGAGACGTGGAGGTCGCGTGCTGCGGCACCGCGGGCGAGAACCTCGTGCGCTTCGCGAATCTGAGGACGGGTGTGAAGAACTCGGCGGGAAGCTGCGGCACCGGAGCGGTCATGGGCTCCAAGAACGTGAAGGCCGTCGTCGCCTACGGGACGATGGGTTTGAAGATCAAGCACCCGCAGAAGCTGCTCGACGTCGTGAAGGAGGTTGAGGACTACATCCTCGGCTCTAAGATCACGCCGATACTCGGCAGCGTAGGAACGCCTCTCCTGTACGAGGTGAGCAACGAGCTCGGTGCGATACGGACGAAGAACAGCCAGCTCAACCAGTGGTCGGACAGCCTGAACGCCGAGAACATCGAGAAGGAGGTCGAGAAGATGATAGGCTGCTCCTCATGCATCGTTCACTGTCGTCACAGGAACAAGCTTGGCGGGGAGGGGCCGGAGTACACGTCCGTCGGGCTCCTCGGAGCGAACGTCGGCATAGACGACGTCAAGCAGATGATAGAGCTGCAGAACATCGCCAACGACCTCGGACTGGATGTGTCCTCTGCGGGGACCATCCTCGCATGGGCGTTCGAGCTCTTCGAGCGGGGAATGATCGACGAGAAGATGACCGGAGAGAGGCTGGAGTTCGGAAACTTCGAGCAGACGAGGTCGCTCCTGCACGACATTGCTGCGCGGGAGGGCTTCGGTGACATACTCGCAGAGAGTACGCAGGCCGCCAAGAAGTTCGGGAAGAACTCAGAGGACTACGTTATAGCGGTCAAGAACCTCCCGCAGAGCGACCCGCACGACGTGCGCTACATCAAGGCCTTCGCGCTGGGGATCGCGACGGCGTCCAGAGGAGCCGACCACCTGAGGAGCAGGCCCACGCTGGAGATCTTCCTGCGACTGCCAAAGGAAGTGAAGGAGCGCATATACGGGAAGGGCGTCTCCCTGGACCCGACTTCGTACGAGGGAAAGGAGAAGACGGTGGTATTCTCTGAGAACATCTTCGCTGTGATCGACTGCCTCGGGATATGCAAGTTCATCTGCCACGGATTCAACAGCCCGCACTTCCTTGACTACCCGCGGTTCGAGACACTGCTGGAAGCGGCGACGGGGATGAAGTACGGAAGGAGGAAGATGGAAGCCGTCGGCAAGCGCGTCGTGGACACCGAGAGGATGTTCAACATCCGCCAGGGACTGACGAGGAAGGACGACACGCTGCCCAAGCGGTACTTCGACGACCCGATGCCTCTTGGAGCTCCGAAAGGCCATCACATAGACAGGAAGGAGTTCGACGCCATGCTCAGCCGCTACTACAAGCTGCGCGGCTGGGACGAGGCCGGCATGCTGGCGCCCTCGCGGGTGGAGGAGATCGAGAGCGTGGGAGGGCTGCCGTGAAGGTTCTCAACTTCTACCCCGAGCGCTGCACGGGATGCAGGGAGTGCGCGATGGCCTGCTCTCTCGTGAAGTTCGGCGAGTGCAATCCTCGCAAGTCGGCGGTGACGGTCATCAGGGACGAGTTCAAGCGATACGAGTACGCCGTCTTCTGCCTGCAGTGCGACGAGCCGGTCTGCGAGGACGTCTGCCACCAGAACGCCTACACGGTCGAGGACGGGGTGGTCAAGCACGATGACGACAGGTGCATCCACTGCCGTCTGTGCGCGGCGATGTGCCCGTATTCCGCGATCACGGTGCACGGGAAGGACATCGTGAAGTGCGATCTCTGCGACGGGGACCCGACGTGCGTGAAGTACTGCGCCACGGACGCGCTTGTTTACGAGGAAGAGACGAAGGAGATGGCGCTGAAACGCAAAGAGATGGTCGAGCGGATCCTCGGGACACCCTAATGGGGTCAGGGGCTACGTTACTCTCGAACTCGAGGCCCCGCGAAGACGGGAGATAGGAACCTATCGTCCAGGATATCATCCTGGAACTCGGATATATCCTCGCCCTTCCGCATCAGACTCATCATGTAGCCCGAGTTCCTGAGCGTACCAACGAACTGCATCCCCGCAAGCTTCCCGCCTCGCAACAGCATCTTCTTCACAGCTCGGTTGGTCACAAACTTCTCTTCGCTCAGGTTCTTGTCTTCAAAGGAAACCATGCCCATCGAGAGCGCGGAGACGCCAAAGACGTCGATGATGTTCACGGTGAATGATCCGCTGAACGTGGTCTCCACACCCGCCATGTTCTCCCCCGCAACGCGGCCCTGAAGGACAGCGTTGGGCCATATCGCGTTCATCATCCTCTTGCCCCGCAGAGGGTCGAAGGACTCGGTGAGGTCGCCCGCCGCGTAGACGTCCCGCCTGCTCGTCCTCATGTGCTCGTTCACGAGTATGCCCATGTTCTTGCGGATGCCAGAGCCCGCCAAGAATCCGATGTTCGGGCGGACGCCGATTCCCATGACGACCATCTCGCAGGGAAGGCGCTTCTTGCCGATTTCAACGCCCTCGACCTTCTTCTCGCCGAGGATTCGCGTGACCTGGCATCCAAGACGGAACCTTATGCCCTCCCCCTCCATGGTGCCCTGCAGTCTCCTGCCGATATCAGGATCGAGCATCCTCGGGAGCACGGAGTCGAGCATCTCGACGACGGTGACGGCCATCCCTCTCTTCGCAAGTGCCGTTGC
>JAJISH010000275.1 GCA_022848825.1 Thermoplasmatota archaeon | reverse complement strand
TTGAAACAATGAATCACCATCTCGTTCTCAGACGATTCAGAAGCTATGACATCCCGAGCTTTCTCTTTGCCTCTGGTGACATCCTTTCAGGGGTCCAGAGAGGCTCCCAGACAATCTCGACTTCAGCCTTCTCGACGCCCTCGATCCGCTCGACCGCGTTCTTCGCGTCATCTGAGATCGTGCTGTGCATGGGGCAGCCGGGATCGGTCAGCGTCATCTTCACGAGCACCTTGTCGCCGCTTACCTCAACGCCGTACACAAGTCCCAGATCCACTATGTTCACAGGGATCTCCGGGTCATAGCACTCTTCAAGGGCCTTCAGGACCTCTTCTTCTGTGACCATCCATTCACCAAAGACTTGGGGGGTGATAGACAGGTCATACTAATTATCTTTTTGCCGATGACTGAACGGTCAGGTCGGTTGAGCCACGGGCGGCTCCGGTCTCTTTGATATGAACTTCGCCGTCAAGAAGAGCGCAAAGATCAGAGAGACGACCGTGAGAAGGAAGACGTTGGAGACTTCCACCGCGTACGCGAAGATGAGGACGATGACGAAGACGAGATGGATCATTATCGTACCGGCGTTCGCCGGGGCGAGCGGCAGCGTGTCGTCGTAATGCCTCATTGCGACCGTGCCGGCCCTGACGGCGATCGGGATGGTGACGAAAACCACCAAGGACTCGATGGGCAACAGACCGAACGCGACCCCGCCAAGGACGGAAGCATAGGCGAATGCGAGAAGATAGGGATAGACCACCACCGCCCGCCTGCGGCCGAGCCTGGAGACGAGGTGTCTCTTCCCCACCGCCGCGTCCGCCTCCATGTCCTGGAACTCATTGATCCAGAGGACCGCAGATATGAGTATCGCAAGCGGAAGCCCCACAACGATGGGCTCGAGGGCGATCGAACCCGTTTGAACGAAGAAGCCTCCGAGGACGATCAGCACACCGCAGTTCAGGCCCACTAGGAACTCCCCGATGCCTCTCGACGCTAGGTTCAGGTGGGGCTCCACATAGAAGAACCCGGAAATGGCGCCGATGGCGCCGATAAGGAGAAGCCCCCACCCACTCACGTAGGCCAGATACACGCCGACCGCGGTCGCACACACGAAGAAGAGCAGAGCGCCGAAGTAGACCTCCTTGGGGGAGAGAAGACCCTTTTGGATGAGTCTGCTTCCGCCGCCGAAGGGCCTCACGAACCTCACGTTCATCGCATCGCATCCGCTGACGTGGTCAAAATAGTCGTTCACGACGTTCGTCCCAGCGTGCACGAGAAAGAGCGCTAGTGCCGTCAATGCGAGGAGAAAGAGGTCTATCTCGCCCGTCATCTTCCACGCCACGAAACTGCCGAGGATCGCGGGCGGGATGGTGGCCGTAAAGAACGGCAGCCTCAGCTCCTCAAGCCAGGACTTAAGTTTGGACATGCACTCACTGACTCGGTAGACTGGGGCAGGATTTAAGGCTAACGGGGGCACCCAGCCAAGACCCCCAGGAACGAAGCGTTATATATTAAGAGGTCATCCTACAGACGTATGCCCTTGGCTCTGGACTTCGGAATATCAAAAGAGCTTGAGCGGGTTGAGCAAAGGATTGCTCAATGCCTGAAATCGAATGAGGATCTTCTCACGGAAATCGCCTCCTACGTCGTCCGCTCCGGCGGGAAGAGGATTCGGCCCATTATCACGCTCATCGCATTCTATGCCGCAGGCGGCGAGGAGCCGTCAGAAGCGATAGAGATGGCGTCCGCGATCGAGCTCATCCACAACGCAACTCTCG
>JAJISH010000274.1 GCA_022848825.1 Thermoplasmatota archaeon | reverse complement strand
AACAGGTCCCAACCAACGGTCGGGAGCTGAGCATAGTCCTCGAGGTGATTTCGCCAGCGCGTCTCCGTGGCCGGGTTGATTCCTTGAATCGTGGTGAACCCGGGCGGAACCGTGTTGGTGAATTCGTTGATGCCGACCGCGAGGGAGTACGGAACCTTCCCACCAGCAGCCTCCATGTCAGCGTTGTTGGGCTGAGCAAAGAGGTCGTTCTCCATGCCGTTGCAGAGCGACGTCCACATGTTCTGTTCTTTGATGCGCTTGAGGCGCTTGAACTGGTGGAACATCGCACCGGCATTGAGGTCGCCAGTGTTGAGTCCGATCTCGTGATCGGTGAAGACAAGGTCCACTTTCGAGAAGCGCCACGGGACGGACCACTGGGTCACGACCTGCGGATTCTCGTAGTCGAACTCGTCGTTCGGATGGTAGTGCTCGTATGAGCTGACTTCGTCCAGGAAGATGTCGTCCCTGATCGTCTCACCACCCTGGATCATCTCCAGCATGTCGCTGGAGTTGAGGATCCGGGAGAGGATGTACGTGCGAAGCGTGGCTTCGTTCACCACGTCGTCGACACGAGTGAAGATCAGCGGTCCGGTCGTCCGGAAGAAGTCGATGAAGGCGCTGAGCGCAGATCCGCCAGCGGGCATCGGTTCTCCTCCTTGTGGAGTGTGGGACTATTGGAAGAGGCGGGCCTTCTCCTTCCGGGTCGATGCGCGTGACGGCTTGCGGATCTTCTGGAGCTGCGAGAAGTTGGCTCCACGCTGTCCAGCGATGAAGACGTCCTTCTCGTAGTCCTCGTATGAACGCGAGACCTTCGCGGTCCGTTGACCTTGCGGGATCGTCGCGCGTCCGTTCCGTCGTGCGCGTCGCCTCTTGGACTTCGCCTTCTTCTCGGGATGCTCCAAAGGGCCGATGGTCGCCCGAAAAGCGTCGTCAAACGCTTCGTCAGGCGTTTCGTACAGGTCGCCTCCTAGCTGTTTCCAGTTAGCGCCTGCCTTTTTCAGGAGCTCATCCCGTAGGAGAGCGTCGTCTTCGAGCTCCGGATGGAGCTGAGTTAGCCGCTCCAGGTTCTCCCCGATCACCCGCTGCCCCCGTTCTTCCGTCGACTCCTTCATGCTGGCCCTTGTCTGGTCCAGCTCGGGTCTCAGGCTACGAACGGCCGCAGCCGCCGCCTCTTGGGCGACGTGGTTCAGGAGAGGGCCTAGCGTGGCCCCAGCTTCGTCCTCCGAGATTCCCATCTTGTCCGCGTAGGCCTTCAGTCGGGTCCCGAAGTCCAAGGAGACCGTGGGGAGTGCGTCTTCCTTCCCGGTGTCCTTGGGCTCGGTAGCCTGCCTCGCTCGCTCTGGGGTCTCTCCAGGAGCCTCTGCCAGTCGACGACGTTCCGTGGCGGTCTGGTTCTCGAGGACCTCCGAGGCCCAGTCAACCAGATCGTCGGTGTCCAGGGACCGGATAATGTGCTCCGGTACACTGGCGTTGCGGAGGATGCGAGTCGCCCTACGCACCCTCCGAGGCGGACGAGCCCGCTTCTTGGCCGGCTTGCGCTCTTGAGCCGGCTCGAGACTCAACTCGTC
>JAJISH010000273.1 GCA_022848825.1 Thermoplasmatota archaeon | reverse complement strand
GATTTCAGCGGGAGTTGACTCCGGACCCAAGCCTATAGTGCGAATCGCAATCCTCCGCGCGGGAGAGGCCAACGACGAGATCGAGGAAAGGATCGATGGAATCGCAGAGGGCCACAGCGCGACGAAGCTGGAATCGGAGCGCACCAACTCGTTCAAGTTCCTCTCGAAGAGAGGGAAGTTCGAGTTCGCGGATGAGATGGTCCTGCCGCAGAAGGGAATCCCTGATCTGCTTGAGACCATGAAAGAATCACTCACCAGAATGGAGCTCGACTTCACCGTCTTGACGTCGGGCCTCTGCGCGGTCCGCGCGCTGGTCGTTCCCGCCAAAACGAGACTTGGGCACGAGGATATCGAATCAGCCAAGAGGAAGTTCCAGGAGTCCGTGTTCGCAACGGGCGGATTCATCCGCGACGTCGACCTCTGGACTCAGGATATGCAGGAGGGTGGTGCGTCGGCCTTCTGCGCGCTCAAGAGCGCCTTCGACCCCCGCATCGTGACGTCGAAACACATCGTTGGAAAGGTCTCGAGCCAACATGCCGTTGGAGCTTGCGCGCGGGCCTCGTCATCGAGGATTGGGGAATCCTCCAGGGGGATAATGAGGGTCCTCCCGAGGAAGAGGGGGAAGCTGGACAATGGGCTGAGCAGGAAACTCGTCGAACTCATGGGCGAGGACAACGTCGCACTAGACATGTTCAGGCGCTTGCTCTATTCACACGACCTGGCGCCTCTTCCGAAGCTCGTAGGCATCCCGTTCGAGGTCCTTCCCGATGCGGTCGTGAGGCCGAGGAACGTGGAGGACGTGCAGAAGCTGGTCGAGTTCGCCAGGGAGCACAAGATTCCGATCATACCGCGAGGAGGGGCAAGCTGGGGCTTTGGCGGGGCGGTTCCCAACCAGGGCGGTATCGTGCTCGACGTGTCGGCCATGAACAAGATACTCGAGATCGACGAGGACAGCCGCATCGCCGTCTGCGAGCCTGCCGTCACCTGGCTCGATATCTCCGAGGCCGCCGAGCTCAAGGGGCTGTTCCTGCCCACTTATCCCGGCAGCGCAAGGATCGCAACGGTCGGAGGCTGGATGAACACCGGAGGCGCGGGAATCGGGGCCTACGGGGCTGGAACGTCGGTCCAGCTAATCGAGCACATGCAGGCGGTGCTCGGTGACGGCAGAATCCTGAACACTGACGTGGACGGCGCCTCTCGCAAAGGACCCGACCTGAACGCCCTCATATCGGGGTCAGAAGGAGGACTGGGCATAGTCACGAAGGCTGCCGTCAGACTGCGGCCGATGCCCGAGGAGATCCGACCCCTTGCGTATTCGTTCGACAAGCTCCCGGCGATGGGGAAACCGCTGAGGGAGATCGGCCACTCGCAATCCCTCCCGTACAACGTGTCCTTCTCCGACGGCAACTACTTCGATTTCGTCCGCCTGCTCGGCAGGGAAGCCCCGGAGGTCGGTTCTCTTCTGAGCGTTACACTGGCGGGCTCAGCGAAGTCGAATGAGGCGGAGGAGGCGATGATCGATGGAATCGTCGAGAAGGGGGGAGGAAAGAAGGAGTCCGAGGATCTGGCGGTGCACGAATGGGAGGAGCGCACGTACGAGATGAGGATCAGGAGGCTCGGGCCGGGCGGGGCTCTGGGCGAGGTCGTCCTTCCCGTGACCGCGTTCTCGGAGATGATGAAATCCGCCGCCAAGATAGCTAAGGAGCTCAAGATGCTCTCCACCCTGAAGGGAGTTCTCATCGACAGGAACTGCGTTGCGTTCATGCCCTTCTACGTCGCGGACGAGCGGTATGCCATCGCCTCGTTGGCGTCGATGGGGTTCGTCAAGCACATCCTCGACAGGGCTGTGGAGCTTGGCGGACGCGGTTCCGGTCTCGGCCTCTGGTTCTCGTGGAACCTGGATAACCTGCACGGCAAACTGGGCGGGGACATAATGAGGAGCGTGAAGCTGACGCTCGACCCCGATGATATCGTCAATCCGGGGAAGTTCTTCGAGATGAGGATGCGCTACGGGGTAGGTATCCCCGGTCCGCTGATGGCCGTGGGCCTCGACATGCTGGCGATGATGAAGAAGGCGTTTCCAAAGACAAAAATAGGCGGGCTACCCTCTGGAGTACGATAGCATGGTGGACATCGGCGAGATAGAGATCGATATCTATGCATGTCTGCAATGCGGCTACTGCAAGGGGACGTGTCCAGCGTACGACATGTTCGGATGGGAGTCGGACAGCCCAAGGGGAAAGATGTTCTACCTGAAGCAGCTTCAGGAGCGAAGCATACTCGACAAGAACCCCAAGGAGATGGACCCGCAGTTCTTCGAGGCGCTCTTCCACTGCACATCATGCGGGGCGTGCGACGAGGTCTGCCATGTCGACATCGAGCTCTCCGACGTATGGGAGCAGGTGAAGGAGGAGTTCGTCCGGGCAGGATTCGAGGGCCTTCCGGGTCACAAGGAGCTCGCCAAGAGGATATACAATCCCGAGAAGAGGAACCCCTTTCTGGATCCCAACGACCTGGAGAAGGACAAGCTCAAGAACAGGACCGCCTGGGTCCCGGAGGATCTGAAGACCAGCGACAATCCGGAGGTCCTCTACTTCGTGGGTTGCACGGAGGCCTACAGGATGCAGTTCCTTGCCGAGGCGACGGCGAGGCTCATCGAGGCCACCGGGGTCAGGTTCGACGTTCTTGGGACGGATGAGTGGTGCTGCGGCTCCCCCTTGATTCGAACGGGACAGGGGGACGGGATAAAGGCCGACTACGTCAACCACAACATCCGAGAGGTCGAGCGGAGAGGCGCGACCACGCTCGTCACCGCATGTGCCGGCTGCTTCAAGACGATCAAGGAGAACTACCCTCTCTATCACGGTAAGCTGAACTTCGAGGTGAAGCACATCACCGAGTTCCTGGCGGATTCGATCAAGGCGAAGAAACTCGAGTTCACGAAGGAGTTTCCCAAGAAGGTCGCCTACCACGATCCATGCCACCTCGGCAGGCACGCGAAAGTCTTCGACGCACCGAGGGAGGTCCTCAAGGCAATACCGGGACTCGAGCTTCTGGAGATGAGAAGGAACAGGGAGAACTCGAGATGCTGCGGTGCGGGCGGCGGCTTCAAGATCGCCTTCAACGAGCATGCCGAGAACATCGCCGCGGAGAGGGTCTTGGAGGCTGTCGAGACGGGCGCCGAGCTCATAGCGACCCCGTGTCCCTTCTGCGTCGTCAACCTCAACGCGGGAGCGAAAAAGGCCGGCGTCGACATCAAGACCGTGGATGTCGTCGAGATAGCCTACCAGTGCCTCTGACGCAGTCGCCCCAGCCAATATCGTTTTATATCCACCGCGATTGAACCTTCAGGGAGTCTGAGATGAAAGTCGCCATGCTCACGCACAGCACCAAGCCCCGTGGGGGAGTGGTCCACGCCCTCCACCTCTCCGAGGCCCTCACGGACCTCGGGGTGGACGTTCATCTGTTCTCGTTGAGGAAATGGCGGGAGAAATCATACGCGGACGGGTTCTTCAGGGAGGTCTCCGTTCCGTTCGACATATTCCCCTACCGCGCTCGCGGCAATCTCAACGAGGACGTCAAGAGGATGATCTCCACGTACGACGAGAACCTCCCGCTCGATTTCGACATATATCATACTCAGGACTGCATCGGAGGGAACGCTCTCAACCTGCTGAAGAAGAAGGTCGGCGCCCCGACCATTCGGACGGTGCATCACGTTGACGAGTTTCGCGGCCCAGTACTAACTAAGTTTCAGGAGGATTCCATAAACCTGTGCGATGTGAAGGTCACGGTCTCGGAATACTGGAAGAAGAAGCTGAAAGAGGTATATGGCGTGGACTCTCATGTCGTCCACAACGGCGTGGACGTGAAGAGGTTCGACCCTGACGGATACCCGAAACCTGAGCGGGCCG
>JAJISH010000272.1 GCA_022848825.1 Thermoplasmatota archaeon | reverse complement strand
GGGTGATTGTCCATGACGCTCAGGAGCACCTCGTCCAGCGTCCGGCCGACAACGGCCGTGAATTCTGGCGTCGTAAGCTGGCCGGAAATGAAGACCCGGCTCAGATCGGAAAGGTCCTGGATGAATGGGTGGACATGGACTTCGGCGTCTACAGGGCACGGGGCAAGGAGCTCAAGGGCCGGGTCCTTCACATGGATTCGTTCGGGAACCTGATCACGAACATCCCCGCCGAGGTCGTCCTGGAGAAGTACACGTTCGGCCAGAAGACGGAGATGAGGATCGCCGGGAAGCGCGTGACTGTACCGTTCTTGGCAACGTACTCACAATTGGACGACAGAGGCGTACTGCTAACCCTCTCGAGCAGCGGTTTCCTGGAAGTCGCGGCCAATCGAGGGAGCGCCGCCGCGGACCTCGGGGCCAAGCGGGGCAGTGAGATTCAAATCAATCCAGCGAGATAGAAAGGAATATCTAATAGGACTACTTCTAAGCGAACGTGAAGAGGATCCTTCTCATAGTCTGCGATGGTCTGGGTGACAGGCCCGTGGATTCTTTTGGCGGCAAAACTCCGCTGCAGGCCGCAAACAAGCACAACTTCGACTGGCTCGCGGAGAACGGGATATGCGGTCTGATGGACCCAATCGCACCGGGCGTCAGACCTGGCAGCGACACGGCCCACCTGGCGATATTCGGCTACGACCCACATGAATGCTACACTGGGCGGGGGCCTTTCGAGGCCATCGGAGCAGGGGTGAAGCTGGAACCGGGGGACGTGGCGTTCCGCTGCAACTTCGCCACGGTCGACGCAGATATGAAGATCATCGACCGCAGGGCGGGCCGCATAGCCTCGGGCACCGAAGAGATCACGAGCACCCTGGACGGCACTGAAATCGGAGGGGCGGAGATAGTCCTCAAGCCCGGAACCGCTCACCGCGCAGCCCTGGTCCTCAGGGGGAAGGGGCTTTCGTGGAAGGTCTCGGACGCGGATCCTCACGAGACGGGCAAGAAGGTCCTGGACGTTCTTCCGTACGAGGAGGATGCCAAGAGGACCGCAGAGATAGTGAACGAGTTCGTCAGGCTGTCCCACGAGAAGCTGGCCGACCACCCGATCAACGCAACGCGGGAGAAGGAGGACAAGCTCCCCGCGAACATCATACTTCCCCGAGGCGGGGGCATCTGGGTCCCACTGCGCTCCTTCGAGGAGAAGTATGGCCTGAAAGCGGCTGCGATTAGCGGCGTGACTCTGGTCAGGGGGATCTGCACATCCGTCGGGATGGAGATGCTCGACGTCGAAGGCGCCACCGGCGGGCTCGACACGGACATGATGGCCAAGGCGGACGCCGCGATGAAGGCCCTGGAATCGAAGGATTTCGTGTACATGAATATCAAGGCCCCGGACATCTGCGGTCATGACGGGCTCGCGGAAGAGAAGGTGAAGGTCATACAGAGACTGGACGAGATGCTCGGCGGCGTGAAGCGTCAGCTCGACGATGAGACCATACTCGCGGTCACGGCGGACCACTCCACGCCGACAGAGGTCGGCGACCACAGCGGAGACCCGGTCCCGCTGATGATCTTCGGGCCCGGCATCAGGACAGACCAGGTCGCCCAGTTCGATGAGATCTCGGTGGCCCGGGGAGGTCTGGGCCATCCAAGAGGGTCCGACCTGATGAATATGCTTCTCAATCTCGCGGGAAGAGCGGAGAGGTTCGGCGCCTAGCTCTTCGCGTAATTCATGGCCTGGATCTCGAGCTGCTTGGACTGTTCCATCGCCTCGGCCTTGAGATCTTCCTCTCGCGTGGCCCGCTCCTCACAATCCTTGACTTTCTCTCTGAGCCTGTCGATCTTCACGTCAAGGCCCGCACACTTCCTCTTCAACTGGGCGGCCTTGTCATGCGTCCTGTTCATCTCTTCGGCCACGTGCTCCGCCAGGACGTCGCTGTTGTCCAGTTCCCTTCTTCCTCGGTTCGCCTGAGCAGCATAGAACTTGCTCCTCTCGAGAACGCGGGCCTTCTCCTCCGCAAGCTTCGCCTTCTTGAACTCCCAGCCGGCCACTTTACTGCGGAGGGACATGCAACTCGCGTGGTGCTTCGTCGCCTCAACGGCCTTCTCGGCGGCCTCCGCCTTGAGCTTCAGCGACTCGTGGACGGGATCGATGTATCTGTCCGCATCGTTGAAAGGCCTTTCCGGCGGGGGAGATGCCATGCGCGCGATAATCTCCTCGTGGACTAATAATGTTTCTTCCTGAGAATCATCGACGGCAATCGGACCTTCGGAGACACTCGATTGGCCCTTGAG
>JAJISH010000271.1 GCA_022848825.1 Thermoplasmatota archaeon | reverse complement strand
ATTGGCGGGAGGATCCCCGTGAACGTCGATGGCGGCCTGAAGAGCAAGGGTCATCCTGTCGGCGCAACGGGCGTCTCCATGGCGGTCGAGGCCGTGAAGCAACTGAGAGGCGAGGCGGGCGAACGACAGGTCGACGGGGCCGAGGTCGCGCTGATGCACAACGTCGGCGGCATCGGACAGTACTGCTTCGTCAACATCTTCAGGAGGTGATGGTTTGGGCAAACTAGGCAAGGTCGAATTCGTACCTTTCTCGAAGGTCGATGGGATCGAGGAGAGGCTGAAGGAAGGGAAGATATCCGGGACGCGGTGCAAGAAGTGCAATGAGATCTACCTCCCGCCAAGGATGGACTGTCCCGTGTGCTTGGACGAGGAGATGGAGTTCGTGGACTGCGAGAACAAGGGCACGCTCGTCACCTTCACAACGATTCATGCGGCGCCCGCCGGGTTCGAGGACGATGCTCCCTACACGATATGTCTCGTGGACGTCGAAGGTGGGGGCAGGCTCATCGGCTGGCTTGATGGAAGTGAAGAGGACATCAAGATCGGCATGAAGGTCATGGTCGGGATCAAGGACCTGCCAGAGGACAGGATGATATACTCCGTAAGCGTGAAGTGAAATCCTAGTCGCTCGTTTCTATGACTTTGTCAGGTCTCAGTGCTGCCCATTCCGCTGACTGCCTGTAATCCAGCGGCTTGACCGTGCTGATGTAGCCGTACATCACTGTGAGCGGTTCGTCCGCCTTCGCGTATGTGTCGAGGAGGTTCATATTGTGCCCGAGCTCGTGCATGAACGACCTCGCAAGGATCTTGGGCTTGACACTCTTCCAGTCCTTCTTCACGTACTTCTTCTTGATGAAGCTGTCGATTGCCTTACCAGCAAGTGCGAAGTCGTCGCCACCCCTCTCCGCGATGCCGGTGACATTCTTGTTGTAGACCATTGACCCGTTTTCCTCGTACGAGATGTACGGACCGATGATCGCGTAGTGGAAGATGTCCTCCCGCATCGGGTCGAAGTACTTCGCCTCGTCCTTGAAGTCGTAGAAGTCGTTCTTCTCTCCGAGCAGCTGCCTGAAGTGCAAGTACTTCGTGCCCTTGTGCGTGTCCAGTTTCGTCGGCAGTGTCTGACCGCCGCCACCCTTGCCAGGCCAACCGTTGTCGATGTGCATCTTGATTCGATGCTTCTTGAACTTCTTCTCGAGTAGGTTGACCGACTGCTTGGGGAACTTCTTTTGTCCCTTGGTCTGGTCTATCTCCACGTAGATGTCACAGCAGATTGGGTTCGGTTCGTGTTCTTGCGGGCGCACGAGCCTGTCCACGCTCCCAGAGAACTTCTGCGCGGGGTGGTCCGGGTCGCCTATCTCTCCGTGTCTCTCGTCTCCATCCCAGACCTTGTTCTTGTTCTTATCGTGCCAGCCGTCCCAAATCCCGTCGCCATCCGTGTCAGGGTTCGTCATGCCGGTGCCGACCATCATCTCGTACAGGTCGGTCAGACCATCGCCGTCGCCGTCTCCGCCGGTCTGTTGCATGCACTTCGTGGGTTCCTTCACGACGGGTCCCACGGCATCGTCCTGAACGGCGACGTATGAGGACCCGCAACCGTAGTTACGGATGATGTTCACCTTGACTTCTAGCGCCTTGTTGCCGTAGATGAATATGTCCTGGCGAACGTCGCAGGCGTTGTCGTGCATCTGAACCTCAATCTCCCCTGTGGGATAAGCGCGATTGGCCAGAATGCGGGTCCACATGTCAGTTCCTGCGCCATTGACCCTGATCTCTATGATCATCTTCGGGAAGCCTTCCTTCGCCATTTCGTTCTGCTGGATGTAGATGCGCATGGCCAGCTGGACGACGTGGTTATCGACTATGTAGACCGTCATAGTGTGGAAGAGTTCCGGCCATCCCGGCGGACGGTGGTTCTGGTTGATCTCGAGTATCATGTCGTCCTTCACCACGTTCTTTCTGATGTTCGCGAGGAATTGATAATCGATAGAGTTCTTGATGACCTGGACCATCATTCCGAGGCAGGCCCTGTTCTCGCCGATGTTGACCTCCAGGTTGGAGACGGCGTTGTCCTCCACGAGCACATGAAGGTCTCCCCCGACCTTGTTCCCGCCAACGTTAACCTTCAGGTCCTGTAGGAAGGGATTGCTCACCACATTCACGGTCAGGCTGCCACCGACTTCGAGGTTAGAGACCTCGATCTCGAGATTCGCATTCTTGAAGATCCCCTTCACAGTGAGCTCGAAGTCGCCGCCTATTCCCATTCCGCTGTATGTGATCTTGGTCCCGTTGAGGGAAGTGTTGGTGGTGGTCTTGCTGAAACCCCCGGTGTGGTTGAGTTTGTGCGTCCAAGAGCTGTTCGGGTTCGAACTGTATAGCGGGAGTGGCCCCCCCAAGCCCAACTGAATGCCAGGAAGTCCCAGGTCGCCATCGACCTGGGGTCCACCCACATCACGCGGCAGCGCTACAGTAGTCGCACTCAAGAGAAATACTGTCAACACCGCCATTGAAAGAAATCTTGCGTTCCTCATACTACCTCCTCCTTGAGAGACAAAGCGAAATCGTTCCTCTCTCTGCGCCCCCTGGCTTAGAAGCCGAAACCACATATCAGCTACGGGCTTAAGAATCTTGTGCTGCTCACCATTCACAGTCACTGGATGGCCCCGAGCAAGACCTTGGAATCGGAATGATGGTCTCTGTTGGAATCAGGGGTCTTCTTGGAGAGAGGATGGTCTACTCCGTGACGCCTGAGAAGTGAGGTCTTCACCTGTTCGTGACGCGGTTGAGCGGTTCGAACCTGTCTTCCAAGAACCTCAAGATGTCCTCAGATGTCTCCGTGGCGATTCCGTCCTTTCCAATGATGCGGTCGGCAGTCTCTAGGCCCAGGAGGACAGCCTCTGATGACCGAAAGAGTCTGGCTTT
>JAJISH010000270.1 GCA_022848825.1 Thermoplasmatota archaeon | reverse complement strand
GAGGGCCATGGAAGTAGGCCCTCCAACATCACCCGCTGAGTCCACGGTTTCTATGCTCCACCCACTTCCCGTCCACTTCGCATATTTGAGGTCGGTGTTGTTGAAGTCATAATAGCTTATGTGAGGACTATCGTTGGCGTCGAGAGCTATGGACGTGTACTGGCCGACGAAACCAGCGGAGTCCACTGTTTCTACGCTCCATGCACTCACGTTCCACCTTGCGTATTTGAGTGCGCCGTTTGTTTCATCACAATAGCTTATGTGCGGATGCCCCCTGCCGTCGAGGGCCATGGAAGTGTACGTACCAACAAAGCCATCAGAATCCACAACTTCAATCCTCCAATCATCCGCCAATGCGGGCAGTCCCTCATCACCATTTTCTGGATCATCCAGAGGAACAGCAACCGCCAAAACCGACGCGACGAGGAAGATCACAAAGAGAAAAGGAAGGACTCTCAGTCAATCACCTCATAGAGCCTGTCTATTGGATTCATTCTCCCTCCTCCAGAGAACCATTGTGTTTTGGAGTATTTCATTGTTTTGATGGCTGGACGGAGAGGGGTCGTTCAAGAGGGTTTTGCCTTCCTCTTAGTGCGTTAAGCTTGACTCCGAAACTGAGAGCCTTAGGATTGCTGGAAAACAGCGCAAAAACCTTTTTACCTGAGACAACTTCTCCGCGACCGTGAAACTGGTCTACTGCCCGTCCTGTGATGAGGTCTTGGTGAGAAGCAGGGTCGAAGGAAAACGATGTCCCGAGTGTGGTGGGAGCGTCGAGAAAGTCGACACTGGTCTCTCGTGGCAGTATGTCACTTCCTGGATAGTCCTCCTTATGGGTGCCGCCATGATATTGCTGTACGAGATGGAGGACATGATAATGAAGATCCTGCTTTTCGTGTTGTTCGCGATAGTGGCGTTCGCGCTTTCCAGCTGGGGCGTGGAAGACCAGAAGAAGAAGGCTCTGTCGAAGGCAAGAGAGGAGAGGAAGGAATGAGAATCGTACTTGGCCAGGTCCAACCCGAGTTGGGGAACAAGGAGCACAACGTAGAGAAGATAGAGAGGGTCGTCGCGGAGAACGAGTGCGACCTCGCGGTCTTCGGTGAGCTCTTCCTGACAGGCTACATGTGCAGGGGCGATTTCCCGAGGCTCGCGGAGGACCTGTCGGGCCCTTCCATGTCCAGGATCAAGCGCATTTCGGAGGAACACGGCTCCCACATCATCCTCGGGATGCCAGAGATGGACGAGAAGACGAGGGGGATATACAACTCCTCGGTGCTCGTCACCCCTGACGGGGACGCCCGCTCATACAGGAAGCTGCACCTGGCGAACTTCGGACCTTTCGAGGAGAGCCTGCACTTCGGCCGAGGCTCTGGGCTGGAGGTCTTCGAGACCGACATCGGGCGCATCGGGCTAATCATCTGCTTCGACATATTCTTCCCGGAGCTCTCGAAGTTCCACGCCCTGAGCGGTGCGGACATGATCGTGGCCTGCTCCGCTTCGCCCTCCACGAGCAAGTTCTTCTTCCAGACGATCATCCCGGCCAGGGCGATAGAGAACGCCCTGTTCTTCGTCTACTCCAACCTCGTGGGCACGGAGAAGAACATGATCTTCTTCGGCGGGAGCACGGTCGTGGGGCCCCGAGGGGACGAGAAGGTGAAGGCCAAGGAGTACGAGGAGGATGTCGTTCGGTGCGATGTCGACCTGAAGGAACTGGAGAAGGCGAGACAGCACAGGCCCGTCGTGAGGGACACGCGCTTCGACGTACTGGGCAGGATCCCGGAGTTCCAGGGGAAACCCGGGTGACGCAACCTTTTTATACGGACCCGAGTCTTTCACGCTCGCTCTTTTAAGAGCCGATGATTGATGAAGTTCGCAAGAACTGAAGGAGGTCAAAGTATGGCTAAGCCCATATACGTGAGATTCGAGATGCCCAAGGAGCTCGTCGATGCGACCTACCAGGTCGTGGAGCTTTCGAGGGACAGCGGAAAGGTCAGGAAGGGTACCAACGAGGTCACCAAGCTTGTCGAGCGGGGAGAGGTCTCGCTCGTCGTCATGGCGGAGGACGTTCAGCCGGAGGAGATACTGGCGCACATGCCGCTCCTCTGCGAGGAGAAGGGCATCCCCTACGCCTACGTGCCGAGCAAGGGCGAGCTCGGGGTCGCGGCCGGCCTGGGAAAGGCGACGGCATCCGCGGCAGTGCTCGACGCCGGAAAGGGAAAGCCCATGATGGATGACCTTGCCAAGAAGCTGAAGAAACTGAGGGAGTAGACGAATGGTAGAGGGTAGCATTCCCGCCGAGGTTGTCGAGGTCGTCGGACGCACGGGCATGACCGGCGAGGCGATCCAGGTGAAGGTGAGGGTCCTCGAGGGCCGAGACAAGGGAAGGATCATCACCAGGAACGTCAAGGGCGCAGTGCGCATGGGCGACGTTCTGATGCTGCGAGAGACCTCGAGAGAAGCGAGGAAGCTATCCATCAAGTGAGGGTGTTTGAGTGGTTCAGGCCAGGACCTGCACGTTTTGCGGGGAGAGAATAGAACCCGGGACGGGGAAGATGTACATCAAGAAGGACGGAACCTTCTTCTACTTCTGCTCGGGCAAGTGCCAGAAGAACTCCCTCAAGCTCGGGAGGGTTCCGAGGAGGACCCGCTGGACCAGGCGGTACCCCCGAAAGACGGTAAAGGCCGAGAAGAGAGAGGCTCCCGCAGGTGACGCGGATGAGGACTGACAGGGCGTTCGTTCTCGTCAAACCCGACGGTGTGCAGAGAGGGCTCATAGGGACGGTCGTCTCGCGGTTCGAATCGCGCGGGCTCAAGATCGTGGCCATGAGGATGCTGAGGCTTGACAGGGACATCGTGGAGAGATACTACGCCGAGCACGTGGAGAAGGACTTCTTCGAGGACCTGGTGGGCTTCATAACCTCTGGACCGGTCGTCGCCATGATCGTTGAGGGTCCTGACGTCGTCTCCGTTGTCAGGAGAATGGTGGGAACCACCGATTCCAAGGAGGCGTCTCCGGGCACGATCAGAGGGGACTTCGGCATATCCAAACAGATGAACATAATACACGCCTCGGACTCGCCCGAGAGCGCAGAGAGGGAGATCTCGATCTTCTTCTCGGAGGACGATATCCAGGACTTCGAGAGAATGGACGGCCCTTGGACGAAATGAGACGTCCGTCTTGTGGCCTGTCCGGTCTTCTGATGACAAGTGGTTATGACCAAGCATCCAGTGTCGTTCAACGAATATTAGATATATTCTGGTCACATTCGAGATTCGGATGATCAGGCAGCCCATCGTCAGCGTTCTGGGTCATGTCGACCACGGGAAGACGGCACTGCTAGATTCGATCAGAGGGTCGAATGTCGCTGCTAGGGAACCCGGTGCCATAACTCAGCACATCGGGGCCACCGAGGTCCCATCGGATACGATAATGGAGGTCTGCGGGGACCTCATGGAGGGCAGGGAACTGGAGGTTCCGGGTCTCCTTTTCATTGACACGCCGGGGCACCACTCGTTCGTGACGCTGAGGGCAAGGGGCGGCGCGCTCGCCGACCTCGCCGTACT
>JAJISH010000027.1 GCA_022848825.1 Thermoplasmatota archaeon | reverse complement strand
CGAAAGAGAAATCTGAGGAATACATCAGAGGAGCCAGATGTCTCGGCGAGCTCGGGATAGGGCTGAACAAGAAGGCCGAGATTGTCGGCAATATGCTGGAGGACGAGAAGGTCTACGGGACGTGCCACATTGCTATTGGATCGAACTACGACGAGGACGTGAAGTCGTTCACACATCTCGACGGGCTGGTCTGGTACCCGACGATAACCGTGATCTATCCCGACGACTCTGAAGAAACGATAATGAAGGACGGAAAACTCGTCTAGACCGCGCCCTCGAACTCTTCCTGCAGATCGATTATGACCTGCTCCAGAACCTCTTCGAAAGTAGGACTCCTGTACTCTCTCACTCCCCCTAGCTCGCTTTGAACACGGGCCAGATACGTGGATGCGTCCTTGAGGAACTCGACATTACAGAGCGGCTCTTCCATCTTATGTCCTCTTCCAGAAATGGCGTAAACAGATTTTGTATTTGAATCTTCCGCAGTGAGAACTCGTATGGAATGGGATCTAGAGGATCGAACTGGGGAAAATCCGGATTCCTCGACGTTCCTGGAAGGGACGCAGAAGCCAGAACGGTCAGGGCAACATTTATTAATGATGGCCACATTGAAAGTCGAACGCCGAGATAAAATCACCTTGGAGTGAAACGCTTGGGTAACATAAGACCGACGTACATCAAGAGGATTGCCGTGGAACTCATCAAGAGATATCCGGAAGAGTTCACCGATGACTTCGAGCACAACAAGAAGAAAGTCCAGGAGCTGACGGATGTGACCACGCTAACCTTGAGAAACAGAATCGCGGGATACCTCACAACGTTCAGGAAGCACTACGAGGCCTGATCCCGGGCAAGTTTTTTTTGGCTTGCCGGGGAAGACTCCGTGGCAAGCGTCCGACCTTCATCAACCCCCTGCCGTTAGGCTTATAGCCCCCGAAGTAGGAACGAGGTGGGTATCTCAACATGGTGGCGAGAGATGAACTACGCTGTCGAGACAAAGGATCTGACGAGGATCTTCCGCGTGAAGAAGCGGAGGAGAAGGCGCAGCGGGAGCAAGGGAGCGGAGCAGGACGTCACAGCGCTGAAGGACGTGAACCTGCGCATCGAAGAGGGCGAGCTCTTCGGTCTCCTTGGCCCCAACGGCGCTGGTAAGACAACACTGATAAAGATCCTCTGCACGCTTCTTCTTCCCACATCTGGAAAGGCCTATGTCGCCGGCAACGACGTTGAGAAGGACCCGTATCCGATTAGAAGGATCATCAACATGGTCTCGGGCGGGGAGACATCTGGCTACGGACTGCTCACGACCCGCGAGAATCTGTGGATGTTCTCCCAGTTCTACGGAATCCCCTCCAAGGAGGCCAAGAAACGGATAGATGAGATGTTGGAGATCTTCGGGATCTGGGACAAGAGGAACGCGAAGGTCAGGACGCTCTCGACGGGCGAGAGGCAGAAGGCGAACGTGATCAGGGGATTCATGACGGACCCGAGCATAATCTTCCTCGATGAGCCCACTCTAGGGCTCGACGTGAACGCGAGTCGAATAATCAGGAAGTACATCAGCAACTGGGTGAGGGAGGTGAGCGGAAGGACGGTTCTCCTCACGACCCATTACATGATGGAGGCGGATGAGCTCTGCGACAGGCTAGCGATCATAGACGAGGGCGGAATAGTGGCGTGCGACACGCCTCGGAATCTGAAGAAGACGGTCAGCAAGGCCTCATCACTCTCGTTCGAGGTAGACTACCTCAGGAATCCTGACAGGCTCAAGGGAATCGAGGGCATCCAGAACTTCACCTATAAGCACAACGGTCAGATGAACAGGACGTCGCTCACCTTCATAGTAGAGGACGAATCCGCGGTTGCCGACATCGTCTCCAGGATTGTGGAACAGGGTGCCAAAATCCACTCGCTTGAAAAGAGGGAGCCCACGCTTGAGGATGTCTTCGTCTCTCTCGTGGGTCGGGGGCTAGCATGAAGGACTACGTGCTGCTCAACCTGAGGGCCCTGAAGGGCCGAGCGTACCCGAGGGTAGTGGGAGGCACCCGGGAACTCAGCTGGATATTCTTCGATACGATCCTGCCACTACTCACCGTCGCTGCTTACGTCTTCGTCTATCAATATCTCGGCACCCTTGCCGAAGAGCCACAGAAGGAATACATCAGTCAGTTCGTCGGCTATGTCATCCTCGGAGGTGCCATGACAGCCTACTGGATGAACGTCCTATGGAGCATGGCGGCTCAGTTCTACTGGGAGAAGGAGATAGGCAACCTTCAGCTCTATATGATCGCTCCGATGTCGAGGATGGCGGTTCTCGGAGGCATGGCGGTCGGCGGGATGTTCTACACTACCGTGCGGGCGGTCTCCACGATAGTCATAGGTGTGCTCATATTCGGAGTGACCTTCTCCCTCGGCCCGCCGATTTACCTGGTTCTCGTGTTCCTCCTCACTCTGATAGCACTGTACGGGATGGGCATGCTCTTCGCATCGCTCTACATGATATACGGAAGAGAAGCTTGGCACATGTCCAGTCTTCTCACCGAGCCCATCTACCTCGTCTCGGGGTTCTACTTCCCTGTGAAGTACCTGGGA
>JAJISH010000269.1 GCA_022848825.1 Thermoplasmatota archaeon | reverse complement strand
GCGGAGGGCGGCAAGATAAAGGAACGCATGGACGTTGAGAGTCTCATCATTCGATGGGAGTAGCGGGGGGTTTTGGATGAAGATAGGCGTATTAGCCGTTCAGGGGGCGGTGTCCGAGCATGTCGAGATGGTCGACAGAGCCCTTAGAGGCCTGGGGCGGAGCGGAAGTCCGGCCGTGGTCAGAACGGTCGATCAGATAGAGGGAATCGACTCGCTCATCATTCCTGGCGGGGAGAGCACGACGATATCCAGGCTCATCGACAAGCAAGGACTGAGAGAATCCATTGTCAAGAGGGGGCAGGAGGGGATGCCGATAATGGGAACTTGCGCCGGTTGCGTTCTCATGGCCAAGGCGGGAGACGAAGATGTGGAGCGAACCGACACGGAGCTCCTCTCCCTGATGGACATGAAGGTCGTTCGGAACGCCTTTGGCAGGCAGAGAGAGTCATTCGAGGCAGAGCTCGACACCGTCCTGTTCGAGGACCCCTTCCCCGGCGTCTTCATCAGAGCACCAGCGATAGCCGAAGTCTGGGAGGATTGCAGGGTATTGGCCCGATTGGACGAGCTTGTGGTGATGGCCGGTCAAGCAAACCTCTTGGCCGTGGCATTCCATCCAGAACTCTCCGGGGATCCCCGGGTCCACGAGCACTTCCTCGATCTCTAGCCGAACGCCTTGAGTCCAAGGAGGACGATTCCTGCGAGAGAGAACGCCACGAGCAGGCTGTAGAAGGTGTTGATCCTCAGAGTGGAAAGCGTGGAACTCACGACCGTGGCGAGTCTGGTTGCACTCTGGTGCCCGAAGACTCTGAACCCGTGTATCGTTCCCATCTTCGCTCCCACCTCGACGTCCTCGAGGTTCCCCAAGGCGGCTCTCAGAGCGTCCTTTGTCTTCCCGACTATGAGATCATGGTCCGTCTTCCATCCAACAGGATTGTAGCCGCCCATCGTCGCGTTGACCGCGTGATTGTCCGATGTGAGGATCTCCGCGTCATCAACGAACTCGCGCGATGCTGCCAGTAGCTTCTCTCTGAGACCGGGGACCATGTTGTTCCCGTCATAGAGCAGATATGCGACCTTCTGTCCGTCTGTCTCCACGACCAGGGCTTGAGTTCCCATGCTTCCAAGCCCATCTCTTTCTTCAACGAAGCCAGCCTCTTGCGCGATCCCCATCCTCATCCCTTTTGTTCTCGACCGCATGGCCTCTCTGGAGGCGTCCCCTGATGACTCCATGATGTCCTGGGATGCCTGGGAACCGAAAAGGACGAGCCCGTTTCCCTCCTCCATGCAGTTATGGGCATCGATGAATATGGCTTCCTTGGCGCCCGCTGCCTTTCCCTCGTTGGCTGCCGCATAGCCAGTCGAGTGATCGATGTCATCCGTGGGGTTCGGAGCCATCCCGCCAACTATCACGAGCGAATCGCCGAACATCTGTGCGGACGTATGTGCCAACCCCTTCCTGCTCCTCACGAAGAGGCTACCCTCATCGGAGTACTCCACATCCTTGAGCAGATGCCTGACTTCCGCTGCGATCTTCTTGCATTCCTGACCTGTTGGCGGGTTGAAGTCATGAGTGGATGGACCGTGCGGCACGAGGAGGTTGGGAGACAGGTCCCCAAGGTCTTCCAGGAGCTTCGCGGGGAGATCGCTTCCCCCCAGTTTCGCGAAAGGGCCAGGATGGATGTACGGTACGACCACCAGGGCCTTAACGCCCCTTTCCGTTCTGAAGGCGACGATGCCGACCCACGCGGCGATCGGGATGGAGAATGACTGGAAGAAGCTCTCGATCTCCTTCGCCCGCCTTTCTCCTCCTTCCGTCATGTAGTCAAGGAAGAAAGAGACCATCTTGATCCCATCGATTCCGAAGCTATGCTTGAAGGGCAGATTGGCGCTCGTGATGAGGAGCGAAGCCGCCGAGGAGAATATCAGGAAGAACAGCACGCACAACGCGAAGTTCAAGGGGTTCAGACCGTAGAGGTTCCATATGGCGATGTACCCAAACAGCGGCTGAGTGGATGCCACAAGAAGTGATTTCGTCATGCTGGGTTGGGACGTCGCGTAGAGCGTGATCAGCCTTATCCACAATGTGGATGACGTCACGAGAATGAGCGCGGGAACGACCAGCCCCCCGTCTCCAGCGAAGTGGACGATCAGTCTCCAGACGACAAGAACCGCTGTTGCCAATGCCAGTGACACGAGCACCAAGAGGAAGGAGCGTCTCAAATAGTGTCTCCCCCCCAGGACTCGCGCCAAGGGTGCGGAGAGGACGGCTGCCAGAAGGGCGGGAGCAAGAAAGATGTATACGCCTTCGCGAACTGCCTCCCAATTCGCTCCGGCGTGAAGGAGGCCCATAACAATGGACAGGAGTATTATGGGTCCAAGCAGGACCTCGGGCCTTGGAGCGGTGAACATCCTCTTCGCCAGTTTCGCCGTTTCCTGCTGGATCTCCTGGGGACTGGCGAACTTCAGGCTCTTCATCGATTCCCTCTCTTGATAGCGTCCAGTATTTCCTTCAGGCTCGCTAGGTCCCGGGTCCGCTCGACGGCCGTTCCTGTCACCAGTACGTCAGCACCCGCCTCCACCAGGTCTCGGGCGCTTCTTCCGTCCCTTATGCCTCCACCCACGACCAGCGGTATCGAGACTTCCTCTCCGACGGCTCTTACGATCTCAAACGGCACAGGTGCGGGGGCACCCGAACCCGCCTCCAAATAGAAAAGGTCCATCCCGAAGAACTCAGCCGCCAGAGCGTAATTGACCGCCAGTTCCGGGTCATCGCGAGGTAGGGGGTTTGCCCGCCCGACCTCACCGACCTTCATGCCAGGCTCGACGATTACGTAACCCATCGAGATCGTCTCGAGCCCGAGGTCCTTGATAGTCTTCGAAGCCTGGACTTGTTCCCCAACAAGCAGCCTGGTGGTTCTGGAGTTGAGCATGCTCATGAAATAGATGGCGTCCGCATGCCTGCTGATAGTGTCCGCGCCAGCTGGGAACAGTATGACGGGAATCTCGACGACGCTCTTGATGCCTTTCACCGTGGTGTCAAGATTCTCCTGCGTGACTCCAGTTGACCCGCCGACCATTATGGCATCCGTGCCCATGTCTTCCATCGTGCTTGCCACACCGCTTGCCACGTCCCCCGGCTGTTTCTCTGGGTCTATGAGGGTCATATGCAGTTTTCCTTCCTGCAATCTCTCTTCTAGGTGTTGAAGCACTCTCAAAGGACGCCTCCTTCCCCTTCATTACGCTGGGCCAAAGCGAGGGTTTGCTGAGTAGGTGTGCCCATATATAAAGGTTATATCGTGAGACCACCCTGGATGAGGCAATCACACGCGTCCCCACGGAGCCACGTTAGGACAGTTTAAATACTCCCAGACCAATTAATTACAAACACACAGTGGATGGGCAGAGAGGGTTCGCCAACAGTCGATTAGTTCTTGGCATTTGCTCACGCCCAATCCGAGAAGAGCGGAAGCGGATGAGGGGATGAAGGTCTTCGGCAGGAAGAAGGAGAGAGAGGCGATTCGGAGGGAGCTCCAGCTTGCGAAGACATCGATTCTGGAGATGAAGGGATCCGGGGCCGACATCGCATCGGCTGCGAAGATTCTGAAGATGGCGATTACCGATCTCAAGGAAGGTCGATTTGAGGAGGCCAGGACAGGGATCGTCAAGGCGAGGAAACATGGTTCGATGCTTGCCAAGAAGTACAAAGGAGCCAGGCAGATCATCGGCAAGCTCTTCTCTCGGATAGAGAAGATGAAGGAACACGGGATGAGCACCTACGAGTTCGAAGCTCTTCTGGCCAAGGCCAAGAAGCGAATGGAGGAGACCATTGATGAGAGGGGCCTGGTAATACCCAACTACGGCGGAGCTCAGAAGATCGCCTCGAAAGCCTACAAGATCGCTCTGAAGAAGATGAGGGAGTACGAGACAGCCTCAAATGCGATCTTCGTAGCCAACATGATTCTGGAGGACACCCTGAAGTCCATGGTCTACGTGGATCAGGACACGCTCAAGAGGAAGGTCTTCGCGGAAGTCACTGGACTTCTCAAGCAGGCGGACGACAACATCAGGAGGGGGGAGCTGACGGAGGCGTATGATGTCTCCGTTGAGGCCGAGAGGCGCGTGGAAACACTGAAGAAGAGCTACATAGAGGCCGTGGAAGCGTACAAGTCGGCTGAGAAGGCGCTCATGGAGGGAAAGGAGGTTGGAGTCAGGTCGTCCGACCTTTCCAAGCTTCACGAGGTTGCTGGGCAAGCCCTCGCTGACGGGAACTTCGAGTCCGCGAGACTGAAGTCAATCGAGGTCTCGGGAGAGGTGAGGGCCCTCGACGACCGGAAGGGAAGGGCCAAGGAGACGATCGAGAAGGCCGAGAACGCAATCGAGGCAGCCAAGAACACAGGCTTCGATGTCTCAGGATCCCAAGACCTACTGGAAGATGCCAGGTGGGCCTTCGAAAGAGGGATCTTCCAGAGGGCCATCAACTGCGGAGAAGATGCCCTCAAGAAGGCGACGAAGATAAGTTCAATCCATCTCAAGGTCAGTCAGAAGCTGGTGAAGACCAAGCAAAGGTTGAACGTGATGAGAGAGCTCGGGATCGAGATATCAAACGAGCTCGACGAGGTCGTGGAAAAGGCAGAGAAGGATCTTCTTCTTGGGGACTACGTGAACTCCAGCGAGGAACTCATGATAGCGAGGGTCCTGATAGGAACCATCGAAAGGAAGCACCATGACATCATCCCCGAGGTCGAGAGGCATCTGGAAACCGCCTGAAATCCGTCTTCTGTGTACGCCAACTCTTAAATAATAGCTCTTTCTTAAGTACGCATACTCGCAGCCAGAGGGTGATTGATGGCAACTGATAGTGACAAAGAGGATAGCGAATTCAAGTACATCGTTCGAATCATGAACACCGATCTCCAAGGAGAGAAGCCCGTGGTCGTGGCTCTTCCGGGGGTCAAGGGAGTGGGGGTCAGGACGGCGGAGATAATTGTGGATCAACTGGAGCTGGACAGGAGGGCTCGGATCGGTGATTTGCCCGATGACAAGATTGAGGAGATCGAGAAGATACTGAAGGAACTGCCCGATGTAGTTCCTCCCTGGCTTCTGAACCGAAGGAAGGATCTTGAGACTGGAGAGGATCACCACAGAATCGGACCAGAACTCGGCATCGGTCTGAGGGACGACATCAACATGATGAGGAAGATTCGCTGTTACAGGGGAATCCGGCATGAGACGGGTCAGAAAGTCAGGGGGCAGAGGACCCGCTCCAACGGCAGGTCAGGTCTCACGGTCGGCGTGATGAAGAAAGCGGCGAGACTGGCCATGCGCCAGAAGAAGAAGGAGTGAGCCCTGAATGGGAGACCCGAAGTTTCCGAGAAGAAAGTATGATTCACCCTCCCATCCGTGGCAGGGCGAGAGGATGAAGTTCGAGCGCGAGCTCGTCAAGAAGTACGGCCTCAAGAACAAGAAAGAGCTTTGGAGGGCACAAACCCTCCTCCGCAGGTTCAGGCAGCGTTCTAGGGTCCTCCAGGCACAGAGCAGATATGGGGACGAGCAGGCCGAGAAGGAGACGGAGGAGCTCCTCGCAAAACTCGGTCGTCAGGGGATGCTCCCTCAGGAAGGGGCCACTCTGGACGATGTTCTTGCTCTTGACCTCGAGGCGGTCCTTTCCAGGAGGCTTCAGACGATGGCCTACGTGAAAGGGCTTGGCCACACACCCAACCATGCCAGACAGCTCATTGTCCACGGACATATCGCAGTCGGTGGCAGGAAGGTCACAATCCCGGGGTACACGGTGAAGAGGATTGAGGAAGGCAAGATAAGCTACCACGAGTTCTCGCCCTTGGTCCACGACATGCATCCCGCTCGACCCGATGTCGATATGGAGGCGCCCGCGGAGCCCGAGGATAAGCCAAAAGAGACGACTAAGGAAGCGCCAGCTGTAGCCAAGGAGCCCAAGAAGGAGCCCGAAAAGGCCGAGAAGCCTGAGAAGAAAGAAGAGGCCAAGCAAGAGGAGCCCAAGAAGGAGCCGGAGAAAGCCAAGGGTCCCGAGAAGGAGGAACCTGAGAA
>JAJISH010000268.1 GCA_022848825.1 Thermoplasmatota archaeon | reverse complement strand
AGATGCACCGATGATTCTCGTGACGCCCGCGCCCGTGAGGGCATGTATGTTCGCGTGATGGTTCACCCTGTGCGGAGGATGCCTGTGTCCTTCTCAGTGTCGGTACAGGAAGGCGACCTCCTTCCCCTCGATCAAGCCTATCTGAACGGACGAAGAGGGATCGCCAAAGGGCGTACCGACCCTTTCCTCCCTGGTCCCTTCCAGGATTCGGGATATCTCCATTTCAGAACCCGTGATAATACCCAGGCGGGCGGTCATCGTGCGAGGTTAAACTCTCGCGAGAAATAAACGTTTGCTAGACAGGTCGTTAAGGACGCAAAACACTGAGGGGTCCGGTTTGGGTGAGATTCAGTCGGCCAACCTGGGGATGCAATCACCAGTCAGGGCGGGGATCAAACACACAGATTGGAGGGTAAAGGCGCCCGAATCCGATTCACTCCCACTGGATTGGCAGGGTCTTCGACCCTTTGCGTCCAAAAAAGCGGGTGTTTTCGCGGGAGCGACCGAAGGAGTCGTCACCGACTCCCTCAAGGATTGCAAGCTTGTTGGCCGAGTTCTCATCATGCGAGGCATCTACCGAACCCCTCTCCTATCTTGCGGCTTCCTCGCAAAGACTTGAACCTCCCGTGAAGCCGCAACATCCATGAATCTCGTGAACATTATAAAAGGTTATCGTTTTTCGGTATACGGAATAATAGCACGTACATAAAACGGTAGGATGAGGCAGGTGTCCAGTCCGCTCATGATCTTCTCGCGCGACTGCGCTTCGACTGCGCAGACAAGCGGGATCATGTGTCGGAGGCCCTGGGGAACTCGTGTCCGAACCTCGATATCTATAAATACCGCCTCAAACATAGAAAAAGGTGATGTGGGCGGGGAAGAGGGAGCTGACAACTGCACTCGTTGTATTATCGATTGCTCTAGCATTTCAACCCACAGCGTTCGGCGGGGCCTGGACGGCCTTCCCCATTGACAACTTCGGGAACGGGAACGCCGGCATGGTGGTCCAGAACATTCACGAGAACTATGTCACGATCGATCTGTCGACTTCGGACCCGGATGTCATACACATCCCTGTCATTGTGATGCCGGATGGAACCAAGGCCGCAAGAGGTCTGTTGCGAACGGCATCGCAGGAAGAAGAGGTTCTGATGCCCTTGTCCCACAACACGTTGCTTGGGGATGACAACTATGCGCTCGTCTTCTATCAGGACTGGCCTCAGGATTGGGACGAGCTCATCATCGAGCTGAGCGATCAGGACTGGCCTCAGTACGTACAGGCCATTATCCCGCTGGACTTCCAGGATTGGCCTCAGGCATGGCTCCCGGCGGCGCTGGTCTAGCTAGAGGTCCTTTCGCAGACCGGCCACCTTCCCCATCATGCTCTTGTTTCCGATCTTCTCGAAGATCTCGTGGGCCTTGGAGAGGTGTTCCACGGCGTTGTCCCGCTCACCCTTCTCCTTGTACATGACGCCGAACTTGTAGTGGGCATCGGCCATGTTGTAGGGCAGATTGAGCTCTTCCAGCAGGGCGATGCTCTTGCTGAAGTACTCCTCGGACTCCTTCCATTCCTCTCTGAGTCGATGGGTCTGACCGTAGTGGGAGTACACGGATGAGATCATCATCCTCTCGTTGAGCTTCTCGAATATGAGGAGCGCCCTCTCAAGGTACTCAAAAGCCTTCTTCGTGTCGCCTTTCAGCGCGTAGGCCTCGGCCGCGTTGGACAGGCCATATCCGATCCCCGTCGCATCCCCCAGCTTCTCGGCGGTCCGTATGCACTTCTCGTGGTACTCTATCGTCTTGTCCATGTCGTCCAGGTAGAACCACGTGGCCCCCATTCCGGTGCAGACCTTGGCCAGCTCGCTCAGGTCACCGATCTTCTCGAGCATCCCGATGGACTTCTCCATGTACCCAATGGACTTCTTGTAGTTCCCTCTCTGAGCCTCCACGCGCCCGAAGGCGTAGAGAGCTCTTGCCAGATTCCAGTCATTCTTGGCGTCTTGTGATGCCTGCCTTGACTTGTCAAAGAACTCCAATGCTCGGCGGTACTCCCCATTCCTCTCGTGGATGGCCCCCAGGTCGTAGAAAATGCTGGCCATGGCGGACAAATCGCCCGTCTCCCTCGCCAACCCAAGACCGCTCTCGAAGTTCTTCCGGGCCGCGTCCCAGTCGTTTCTCCTCTCGTGTATCCACCCAACATCTCTGAAGATCTTCAGCTGCGCGGCTTTGTCATCCAACCTCTGCGCGAGGTCCAGCGACTTCCCGCAGTACTCCATGCAGGAATCCCACTCACCGGTCGCGAAGCAGACATCCTGGATCTTGAGCATCATCTCGAGCCTGGCAGCAAGGTTCTCGGGAGCCTCAGGCGCTGCCTCCAGCTCCTCGAGCCTGTGATAGTAGCCGTACACCGTGTCGGTCAGCGTTTCCTCTATGGACGACAGCTTCTCCGCGATCTGCTCCCCCTTGCTTGTGAGCAAGTAGAACTTCCTGAAGGGGAACTTGCCCTCCTCCTTCTCGTAGATCAGGCCCAGCTGCAGGAGATTCCTCAGGGCGGAATAGGCGGATTCCTGGTTTATCCCGACCTTTCTGTAGAAGTCAGAGATAGTCCCGCGTTCGTTCTGATGGACGTACGCGAGGATTCTCAAGGTGCCCGTCGGCTTCTCCAAGGCGGTGAGCATCATAAGGGTCGTATCAGTCGCCTTTGATTTAGTGTTTTCGCATGCTCGCGGCTCGGGTCCAGAACATGACCAGAGTATCATTCCTGATATTGATTGCAGAATGTATAAGAACCCATGAGAGGTAATCCAAGAAGCGAGGATTGATTGGGAATGCTGCCCTTGCTAGTGTTGAGCATAGACAACGCGACGGACGAGCTCTTCCGAAACATATTTCTGGGCAAAGGGCAGGAAGTCCTCAAGGAGGGACACTCATACTTCCTCCACGAGCGGAGGCACGAGAGAGCGCTCGAGTACCTCACCCAGCTGATGGATGACGGCTACGCGGGCCTCTACATCACAAGGAGGCATCCGGACCATATACCGAGGAAGCGCGGGCGGGATGGGATGAAGGTGATATGGCTCTCCACCACGCTCGGCAGGGACTATGTCGACCCCCACAACCTCGGGAGCCTCACGAACCTCATTAGCAACTTCATGGACAAGGGTGGCAAGTCAGCCATTCTCCTCGACGGGCTCGAGTATCTGATGATCAACAACGACTTCCCGAGGATCCTGAAGTTCATAGAGTACGTGAACGAGATCGTGATGCAGAAGGAGGCCCTGTTCCTCGTCTCGATAGACTCGCGGGCCTTTGAACCGAAGGAGCTAGCTCTTCTGGAGAGAAACGCGGACGTAATAGGCGGCTGATTATTACGATTGAGAATCAGCCATGATACTCGTCCCGTTGCGTTATATATACCGTCGTGGGGGATTGGAATATTGAGGTCAGGAGGAAAGAAGATGGATCCTTTGGAAGCATCACGACTGATAACCGACGAATACGCAGCAAGAATCCTTGTTGCGACGTTCAAGAAACCCAAGAGCGCGATTGATCTCAGCAGGGAGTACGGGATTCCAATCGCTGCTACGTACCGAAGAATCCACATGCTGGAGAAAGCCGGACTGATAAAGTGTGTTGAAAGGGCCCTCACGCAGAGAGGGAAGCGGATCAGTCTCTATCTTTCGCAACTCAGGAACGCCTACATCTTCTTCGAGAATGGCAGGCTTCGAGTCAGGTTCCAGCTGGCCTCAGGCGTCACCAAGGACTTCGGAGGCGACTGGAAAGCCGTCGACGTCCTATCAAGATAACCCCTCCTCCACAACCCACGGGCGGTTCTGGGAAACCGGAATTGCCCACCCCCTTTTTTACGCTCACCCCCTCCTCCCCAAGGACCGGGCCCGAAAGGACCTGGGCCTTCCCCCTTTTTTATATACCTGAACGAGGCCTATTATTATTGAGATGGACAAGAGGGAAAGGGTTAAGTATCTGCTCAAGAGCGTTCTGGGAGTGGACGTGGATGCGATAGCGGCCAAGACGATAGCATCCTTGGCCGTGGAGAGAGCCAAGCACGTCCCAGACCTGACAAGAGCGTGGCTGAGCATGAAGGACAAGAAGGAATGGGTGACCTACGCTCTTCTCGGGAAGAAGTGACCTTTGCCCTCGGTAGCTTTATTATTCATAGATTCATTCTGAGCAAGGATGAGCATGCAGTTCGAGGGGAGGGACATACTATCCATCAAGGACTTTTCCGTGAAGGAGATCATGCATATTCTGAAGACCGCGAAGAAGATGGTCCCCGCGGCAAAGGGCGAAAGGAGGGACGAGTCCCTGAGGGGCAAGGTGCTCGCCACGATCTTCTTCGAGCCCAGCACTAGGACCCGCCTCTCCTTCGAGAGCGCGATGAGCAGGCTTGGCGGCAGGGCCATCGGAATGGCGGACCCCGAGGCGAGCTCTCTGAAGAAGGGCGAGACGCTGGCGGACACGATAAAGATGGCCGAGTCCTACGCGGATGTGACCGTCCTGAGACACCACCACATGGGGGCGGCAAGGCTCGCTGCGAATTTCTCCGCGAAGCCCATCATAAACGGCGGGGACGGTGCCGGCCAGCATCCGACGCAGACTATGCTTGACCTGTTCACGATATGGACGGAGAAGGGCAAGATAGAGGGGCAGAAGGTCGCCCTCGTCGGTGACCTCAAGTACGGAAGGACGGCGCACTCGCTCTCCTACGCGCTTTCCCTTTTCGGGGCGAAGCTATACTTCGTCGCACCCCCGACGTTGCAGATGCCCAAGGAGGTCGTGGATGATGCGAAGGTGGGCAAGGTGCGGCCCAAGCTGACGGGCGACCTGAACGACGTGATCGGAAAGGTCGATGTCCTCTACGTCACGCGGATCCAGAAGGAGAGGTTCCCTGACCCGCAGGAGTACCAGAGAGTGGCCGGTCTGTACAAGGTGGACGTCGGGCTGCTCGAGGAGGCGAAGAAGGACTTGATCGTGATGCACCCTCTGCCGAGGGTCAACGAGATACACCCATCCGTCGACGGCACGCACCACGCCAGGTACTTCGAGCAGGCGTTCAACGGTGTCCCCGTGAGGATGGCCCTTCTCGCGCTCATACTGGGGGCGGTCGAATGAGGGAGCTCAGGGTCACGCCGATCAAGAACGGCACCGTGATCGACCACATACCTGCGGGAATGGCGCTCAAGGTCCTCAAGATACTCGGAATAACGGAGGAGAGCTCCGACTCGACTGTCAGCGTGGCGATGCGCGTGACGAGCAAGAAGAGCACGCTCAAGGACATCGTCAAGGTGGAGGACAGAGAGCTCTTGGAAAAGGAGGTCGACAAGATTGCCCTTGTTGCACCTAATGCGACGATAAACATCATCCAGAACTTCAACGTGAAGCAGAAGCACAAGGTGGAGCTCCCCGAGGTCGCGAAGGGGATCCTGATATGCGGGAACCCCAACTGCATCACGAATCTCAGGGAGCCCGTGGAGACTGAGTTCGTTGTCGTCTCCAAGAGCCCGGTCCGGTTGAGATGCGTCTACTGCGAGAGGGACCTCGAGAACATCGTGGACGCCATAACCTGAACCGACAAGGTTTTTATCTGCGAAGACCATTTCCTGGCGGGTGATGAGATGCACTCGAAGAAGGATTTGGAACTAAGGGAATTAAGCGAGATGGTTCTCCAACTCGTCGAGAATCAGAGAGCGATGGAGAGGGAGATCGGATTCCTCAAGGACAACCTGAAGGCCCAGAACAGTCTTTCCAAGGAGATGCTCAAGATACACAAGATCCACAGGGACCTGGCCACGAAGAACACTGAGCAGCTGGGTCGGATAGAGACCCTGCTGAAGGATCAACCCTAGGTGTTTTTAGGCGGTCGACCCATTCGGAAGCGATGGGAGTCGACATAGCGGACATCATACCCGCGAAGCAGATCAAACTGGAGGACCTCGGGGGCAGGACCGTTGCCATCGACGCTTTCAATGCGATCTACCAGTTCCTCGCGATAATACGCCAGCCGGACGGCACTCCTTTGAGGGACTCGAAAGGAAGGACAACGTCCCATCTCTCGGGGCTCATGTACAGGAACGCCAACCTGCTGCAGATGGGCATCAAGCCCGTGTATGTTTTCGACGGAGAACCGCCGAAGCTGAAGTCGGAGACGATCGCCGCAAGGAGCGCCATCAGGAGAGAGGCCGAGAAGGAGTGGAAGAAGGCGCTCGCAGCGGGGGACACGGAGAAGGCCAGGATCAAGGCCTCTCAGTCCTCCCGATTGAACAAGGAGATGGTGGACCAGTCCAAGGAGCTCTTGGAGCTCCTCGGAATACCATGCATCCAGGCGCCCGGCGAGGGAGAGGCCCAGGCGAGCGACATGACGAGGAAGGGGGAGGTCTGGGCGACGGCCTCCCAGGACTTCGACTCGCTCCTCTTTGGCGCGAACAGACTCGTGCGCAACCTCACCGTTTCCGGGCGGAGACGTGGACGGGGGGGCGGTCCCGCCATTCCGGAGCTTGTCCTTCTCGATTCGGCGTTGGAGGCGCTCGAGGTCACGAGGGAGCAGCTCGTGGACATGGCGATGCTGGTGGGGACGGATTTCAACGAGGGCGTCCGAGGCATCGGCCCGAAGAAGGCCCTTCACATGATCAAGAAGCACGGCGACATCGAGACAGTGTGCGAGAAGGAGGGGTTCGACGTTGAGAACGTGCAACGCATCAGGGAGATCTTCCTCGAGCCGCTCGTCTCTGTGGACTTCTCCCTGGAGTGGTCCGAGCCCGATGAGGACGGGGCAGTCGCGTATCTCAGGGACGAATTCGACTTCTCCGAGGATCGGGTGAGAAAGGCCCTCCGCAAGATGGGGGAGGGCAGATCATTGATGAAGCAGAAGAGCCTCGACCAGTGGTTCTGAGACCGTCCCCACGCGGAGGTTTTCGTTTCGGCGTTCGGGACCGCCAACGCGCTTCCTGGCCTACCACAAGGAAGTGCTCAACAAGGAGGGCGCCGCCACGGCCTTCGGAGTGGGCTTCGTCATAGGTGTCTTTGGTCACATAGCGTGGCTCATCCTCCTTCTGATATTCCTCCTGACCAGC
>JAJISH010000267.1 GCA_022848825.1 Thermoplasmatota archaeon | reverse complement strand
GTCTCACCCTTGGCGATCTGACGTAGACATGGGAGGGCGCCCTGTCAAGGAGGAACCTCTTGACCTCGTTTCTCGTCTTGAAGCCAAGGTGCCTCTGGACATAGCCGCCCCTGAAGAACATGAAGCCGAACTCGCGATGACCGAACTCGTTAGGAAGATAGAGCTCAGTGCCCTTGTAGTACTCCCTGAATTTCCGCATCAGGAAGTCTTCCGTCGCGCTCTTCTCCATGGATTCCAAATGACATCTGCGGGTCTTAATCCTTGCGAGCCAAATCGGCCGCTTCCTTCAAATCCTCAAAGAGCTCCGGCGCGACATCGTGGACCAGGTCGAACATCCTCGCGGCGAGTTCTCGTATCTCCCACTGGGCACCCCGGGCCATCCTCAGGCTGAAGAAGTTGCGGAGCGATCTCGCATTCATGGTGACGATGATCTTGGACTCGCACGCGTTGGGCAGAACGAAGCGGGCATCCTGCTTTCGAATTCCCATTCCTCGCAGCCTGTCGTACAGCTCCTTCGACTCCTCCATGAAATCCACGAAGAGCTTCCTCGCCTCCTCATTCTCCTCCACGTTCGGAGGCGTCACGTACTCGAACTCGCCTTCATCGACGTACCTTTGGCTTCTCTGCGAGTAGGACGCGATCCGATGCCTCACGAGCTGGTGCGTCAGCGCTCTGCTCACTCCCTCGATCCGAAAGGTGAAGGAGACGTGCTCGATGACGCTCTCGTGGCCCTTCTTCACCACCCTTCTGATGAAGGCACCGTATTCCTCTTTCTCCTCCTTGTCCCAGCATATGCCAGCCGCCCGGCCCGCGGTCTCAACCGGCTCGGGCGTGTATCTCACTAGTTCGACGTTGATGCGATCCCCAGACATCATCAACCTCAATCGAAATGAGATTTACGAATCATCCTCTATCGAAAACGAAAAGGTCACGCTGTCCGTGGATGGTTCTGACCTGAGCTCCCTGAGCCTCACGACATCCACTTCCCTGTCTCCCAGCAGGTCCCTCACACCCTCGATATGACCGTCCCCGATGACAGCCACGATGTTCACGTGGGTCTCGCTGATCTTCTCGATGGCCCTGGCCATGTGGGTGTTCCTGTCATCGATGAGTATCCTCTTGATCGAGGGGAACTCCTTCCCAAAGGCCTCGAGGTAGGTCTCGTTGTTCTCTTCGAATCTCCTGATCTCCCTGTCGATGGTCTTCTTGCGCACGAAGAGGCTGGATGTCAGCGCAACGAACATCTTGACCCTTTCCTTGAAGCTCATCCCCCTCCAGAACCTCTGGAAGACGTCGGTTGCCTCCATGTCTATGAAGGCGACATCCGCGCCGATCTCGCGGGCGGAGCTGACCGCAGCGACCATCTCTTGACCCACGTCCGTGCCGTACTTGCGGGCGATCCATCTCTGGAAGAAGGCGAGAGCGTTGTACGGGAGGGGCCCGCCCGGCCTACCGGTTGCACCACTCATCAAAGCGTGGAACCTGGCTCTGTCGAGCTCGACGCACACGACCGAGGGTAGTCTCTCAATGATCACGCGCCTTACCTGGTCCTTGATGTCGAAAACATGGCCCACACCGACGAGCGTGATCATCCAATCGATGATTCCACCCGTCTCTATTTAACTATTCCTTCAGAATCCGTGCCTGCCAACCAATGGAACGAAGACGCAGCCACCGTGCGACTTCTTCTTGATCCTGCCTCGCTTCTTCGTGCCGAGGACCAGGTCCTGCAGGTACGTCCCGCCGACGGGAATCAGGAGCTTCCCTCCCTCCTCCAGCTGGTCCACGAGAGGGTCAGGGATCGCCGGCGCGGCGCATGTCACGAATATGCGCTCGTACGGCGCGTGCTCAGGAAGCCCGAGAGAACCGTCCGCCACGATGATGCTCACCCTCTCGGACAACCCGACCCTCTCCAAGGCCGACCTCGCCTTCAGGGCCAGTCCCTCGATCCTCTCAACGGAGTAGACCGTTCCT
>JAJISH010000266.1 GCA_022848825.1 Thermoplasmatota archaeon | reverse complement strand
TCACGAACCTTCCGGCGGGGGAGCTCTTCATCGCTCCCGTCGAGGGAAGCGCGGAGGGAAAGCTGGTCGTGGACGGGGCCTTCCACGAGGTGCTCAAGAATCCCGCGACGATATGGGTCAAGGAGGGGATCGCGACCCGGATAACCGGGGCGAAGTCCGCGGTGGCGGAGATGAACAAGGGTGGAAGGGACGGCAGGCTGGTCTGCGAGTTCGGGATGGGACTGAACCCGAGGGCGAGGCTGATAGGCAACTTCCTGGAGGACGACAAGGTGCTGGGGACGGCGCACGTCGCCTTCGGGGACAACAGCACGTTCGGCGGCAGGATAAAGTGCGGCGTGCATGTGGACGCCATCATGCGAGAGCCGAGGGTGATAATCGACAACAGGCTTGTCCTCGAGGACGGCGAGCTGAAGATCTAGAGGACTATGTCCAGGTCCGCACCGCAGGAGGCGCACTTGTTCCCGTCGAGGTTCGTCTCGCCGATGCTGAACCCCCATCTCTCTATCAGCATGGCACTGCATTCGGGGCAGTACGTGTTCTCCCGCGGGTCGTGCGGTATGTTTCCCACGTAGACGTACTTCAGCCCCTCCGACCGGGCTATCTCGAAGGAGTCGTCCAGCGTATCCATCGGGGTCCTCTTCCTGTCCTTCATCTTGTAGTCCGGATGGAACCTTGAGAGGTGCACGGGCGTCCTCTCCCCGAGGTTCTCGACGACCCACCGGCAGAACTCCCTCGTCTCCTCGGGGCTGTCATTCTCGTCCGGCACGATGAGCTTGGTGAGCTCGAGGTGAATCCCGAGCTCCTTCGCCAGGACGCACGTGTCGAGCACGGGCTGGAGCCTTCCCTTGCAGAGCTTCCTGTAGAACTCCTCCGTGAACGCCTTGATGTCCACGTTCATGGCGTCCAGGTACTCCGCTAGCTCTCTGAGCGGGTCCTCGTTGATGTACCCGTTGGTGACGTAGACGGAGTAGAGCCCGGCCTCCTTCACCAGCTTGCTCGCGTCGTACGCGAACTCGTGCCATATGGTCGGCTCGTTGTAGGTCCACGCGACGCCGCTGGACCCGTACCTCTCGACGAGCGGGAGGACGTCCTCGGGAGCGATGTCCCTCATGGGGATCGTCCCGTACTTCACCTGCGATATCGTGTAGTTCTGGCAGAAGGTGCACTTCATGTTGCACCCGACCGTCCCGAAGGAGAGAGCGCTCGTCCCCGGGTGGAAGTGATAGAGGGGCTTCTTCTCTATCGGGTCGTTGGCTACGGAGGATGCCTTCCCGTAGATGAGCGTGAAGAGCTTCCCGCCCCTGTTCTCCCGGACCCCGCAGAGGCCCAGCTTGCCGACGCTTATCTTGCAGGAAATAGGGCACAGGAGGCACTGGACCTTCGAGTCCCCCACGTCCTTCCAGAACCTCGCTTCTCTCACTGCGTCATTCGATTTATGAAGCAAACCTCCGTGCCTGATGCCCTTCACCAGCGAATAATACGGAAGGTCAGTATTTAAAGGATTTGCGGGCCGCCAGCGAGAGGTGCTCCCAGCCCCTGTTGGGGAGCGGATGCTTCTCCCCGCCTATCTCGAGGATGTTCTCCCCGGACTCGACAACCTCGCCCACCCGCCAGAGACCTGAACCCGCCCGCTCAAGCGTCTGCCGCACGTCCTCTAGGCCGTCCTTTCTGACGGTGAAGACGAGCTCGTAGTCCCCGCCGAAGTAGAGGACGAGGTCCTCCTGCGGGATGTCGGGGAACGCGGTCAGGTCCTGCGACTTGGGTATCTCTTCGTACGCGATATTGAAGTGCGAGCCTCCGAGCTCGGTCATCTGGTGGAGGGAAGAAGCGAGCCCGTCGGAGATGTCCATGCACGCGGTCACCGAACCCGCCGAGGAGAGGGCCATGCCCTCCCGCACCCTTGGGCGGGGAGCGAGGAGAGCTGATATGGGATCATCCAGGTCCAGTCCCCTCTTCAGGGCGAAGTAGCCGCATGCCGCCCGCCCTCGAGGGCCGGTCACGCAGACCTGATCGCCGACCCGCGAGCCGCTCCTGAGGAGTATGTCCTCCTTCGGGACCGTCCCTATCGCCGTTCCCGAGAGCGTGAACTCCTCGCTTTCTTTGGTGTCCCCGCCAAGAATCTCCGTTCCGTACTCGGAGCAGCACTTCTCCATGCCGAGGACGCACTGCTCCAGGTCCTCGTATTCCATCTCCCTGGGCAGCCCGAGGGCGACGAGGAATCCGAGCGGTTCCCCGCCCATCGCGGCGATATCGCTGAGATTGATGGCGGTGACGTACCACCCCGTCTGGAACGGGGTCATGGACTCCGGGATGTGGGTCTTCCTCACCATCAGGTCCGTCGTGACGAGGAGATACGAATCGCCAAGCAAGACGGCGGCAGTGTCGTCCCCCAGTCCTATGCCCCGCTCGGCTTCACCGAGGAGGTCCTTGATGCGCCGGATGATCTCCCTCTCTCCCAGATCCTCGAGCTTGGCGGGCATCCTGTGATTAATGGGTCGCTACGATAAAAAGGTGTTCGGTTCCTCGAGTGGGATTGCTGACCCGAAAAAAGTTTAAATGGCGCAATCGGTATGCGAAGCCCAAGCGGGTGTAGTGTAGCCTGGTATCACTTGAGCTTGCCAAGCTCATAACCCGGGTTCAAATCCCGGCGCCCGCATCACAATTCATCAAAGAACACGAGGAGAGCATCCGATCGCCAGCAAGGCATCCTGGTTCAATTCTGAGACGTGGGAACTCACTTCTTTCTTTTTCTGGTAGCTATCAGATGACCAGCTAGGATGCCACCAGCGAACGCAGCAACCGAGAAGCCCACCGTATAGAGCAGAAGTTCCGACACCCCGGTCTCGTCTTCTTCGACATCGAGGACAACTATCTCGAAGGCCTCAAACCCGCCCAAGTACTCGCTCTTTGACGCGTAGATCTGAACCAGAAACGTCGTATCGTCTCGAACTTCAGGAGTAGCGATTTGCAGGCGGTATTTCCCAACCTCTTCCATTAGCGATATCTCAAGCTGAAGATCTTCGGAATCTGACGAGACGTTGAACGTAACATCAGAAACGGGTGATTGGCTTCCGTCTCTTACCTCGATCAGGAATGCTGTCTGATCGCCTTCCCTCACAACATCACCGGCAAATGAGAGGACACTCAGGGAAAGGACTTTGGTATGTGCGGGGTAGACCCAGTTTATCGCATAGCTTTGGTAGTCTGTAACATGGCCTTCTTTGGAGAGGTCCGTGATCATTATGAAAACTGCCACTGAGTTGTTGTTCTCCACTTCCGGCGGTTCAAAGGATGCAAGGAATCTGCCGTTTGCGTCGGTTAATCCGCTGGCCGGTGTGAGCTTTCCGAGATTCGGATTGACCGAGACATTCGCCCCTTGGACAGGATCTCCATATTCGTCTCTGACAGAGATTACAACAGCTACGGTGTCTCCTGAAATGATGTGCGCAGGAGCTAGGATCTCCCCCCGCAATGCTTTCTTAGGCGGTGGTGGCGGGGGCGGTGGCCCCACAATCTCAATCACTTCCTCATCGGAGATGTCGTGCCCGCTGAGTTCCACTACTATGCGGTAGCCGTCAGAGAATGCAGGGTCATAGAAGACGACCCAGCGGTCTTCGACCTTCTCATATCTACGCACAGTCTGGTTCCAGACATATTGTCCAATCATATAGCTTTCGTGAGGGTCGAGATGAATCGATGTGAGTATTGCAGCACAGATCCAGTGAGGAGCATACACGAGGTCGTCTGAGAGGTTGTAGAAGGAAATGTCATAGTGACAAGAACTCGGGAATCCATACTCGTAGTGGTCAGCTGTAGGGTTGATCAGTGTGATATTGACAACAATGGGTTCCCCAAGATAGTATGCGTCTTTGTCTGTAGTAACGACCATGTAGGGAGAAGTCTCATCGCCTTCTGGAGCATGAACCAATGGCCCTATCGCGAGAAACAGGAACAGAGAGGAAAGAAGGACAATGGATATCCTAGGTGTAGTCGACATGGACCCTCCGCAATAGTAGTATCTCTGCTGGCATACTTAAGTAGTTTGTGCTGTGGGGAGTAATGAGAGATGAAAGCGACGAATGTCCCACTCCTTGTCTAGTCATTGAACGAGTTCCATGCTGGATGCGAGGATGTCGAAGGAGGTCAGAAAGCTGAAGATACCGTTCGTGCAATCGTTTCTCATTCCATCGCTCTTCCCCAGTCTTCCAGCCCCCCCGCTACGCATGCGTGCGCTTGCCGCTACTCGTGCGGTGTCTCAGAAATCCTCTCTGATGACATCCAGCGCATCACTGCCGAACAGCTTCACAAGCATGGGCACTTCGAGACCGTGTTCTCTCAAGAGCTCGGGGTCCGTCAGCACATCCGCCGTCTTGCCGTCCGCAACGACCCTGCCGTTGTCCAGGAGTATGGCCCTGTCGCATATCCCGAGGAGCATCTCGATGTCGTGCGAGGCGATCAGTTCCGTCGCTCGGAGCCCCTTCAACATCTCGATCATCCTCCTCCTCGCCAGCGGGTCCAGGTTGGACGTCGGCTCGTCGAGCAGGATGACCTCAGGCCCCATCGAGAGGACCGTCGCGACGGACACCTTCTTCTTCTCTCCGAGGCTCAAGTGGTGCGGGCATCTGTCCTCGTAGCCGTTCAGACCGACCTCCGTCAACGCCCATCTCACCCTCTCGCGGACCTGCTCCTCTGGAAGGCCCATGTTGATCGGGCCGAAGGCGATGTCATCGAAGACGGTCGACATGAAGAGCTGGTCCTCCGGGTCCTGGAACACCAGCCCGACGCGCTTTCTGATGCTCCCGACGTTCCTCCTCTCCAGCGGCATCCCCAGGATCTCGATGGACCCGTCCTGCTTGCTCAAGATGCCATTCAGGTGCAGCAGCAGTGTGGACTTGCCCGCGCCGTTCGGTCCGACCAGAGCCACGCTGTCGCCGTTGGATATCTCGAAGGAGACATCTTCCAGGGCGCTCGTTCCGTCCGAATACCTGTAGCTCAGGTTCCTTACCACCATCGGCTTGCCGTTGCCCTTCATTCAGCCCCCTCCCACGTAGATCGAGCTCGTGAAGGCGGCCACGTGCAGCAGGACCGCCACCGCGACTATCGAGACGGCCTTCGCCCAGTCCTTCGAGTTGATCTGGAACTCCCTCAGCGTCTCCATCCTGCCGTTGTATCCCCTGGAGACCATCGCGTCGAATATCCGCCCGCCCCTCTCGTAGCTGCGCACGAGCAACATGCCGATGGCGTTGCCCAGGTTCTTCAAGCCGAGGATGCTCGTCCTTCTCCCGTATCCGCGGGATTCGATGGACCTCAGCGTTCTCTGGATCTCGTTCAGCAGCACGAATATGTAGCGGTACGTCAACGTGATCATCTGCACCAGCCTGTTGGGCATGTGCAGTTTCTCGAGGGCCTTGATGAAGTTGACGAACTTCATTGTCGCCAGCATCGGGAAGATCAGCAGGACGACCGAGAAGGCCTTGAGGGAAATCACAAGGGCCTGCAGGAGGCCCTCCTTCGTGAACGTCAGAACGCCCGCGCTGAAAAGGGCCGTGCCGCTGACGGAGAACGGCAGGACGATCACGACCGCGAGGACGAAGAGGGCCACCCATTTCAGGCGTCCAATGACGAACAGCAGCGGGATCCTCGAGACGAGGACCAGAGCGACGGCCAGGAGGAGCCCAGCGGCCAGTATCCTGATGTCGTTGAGCAGCACTATCGAGAACATGAGGACGAGCACGGACACGAACTTGGCCCTGGGGTCGAAGCTGTGGAACGGAGACTCCAGGTATGCGTACTCGTCGATATCGAAATGGCTCAAGCCTCATCCGCTCCTTCTTTCTTCTTCAATCTCCACGTCGCGTAGAGGGTGGCTATTCCCGCCAGCCCGAGGAGGTATCCGAGGCCCGCGATCGCCGCTTGATAGGACGGCACCTCCTCCACGGAGCTCCCGACCCCCGTGCCCAATGTCACCTCGGCCTTGTGACCGGTCTGCTCCACCTCGATGATCAGATACTCCGCATCTACGTTCTTCACCTCGAAGGTGAACCTTCCGTCGTCGTCCGTCTTGTTGGTCAGGTAGACGTCCCCGTTCGGCAGGTACACGGTCACATCGGCGTTCCTCACCGGCGTGCCGTCTCCGTAGTAGGCCTCGATCTCGACCTCCTGCGATGTCACGTCCACGTAGATCCTGTGGGCGCTCACCGTTCCCGCAGCGCTGGCAACGAGAAGCACGATCAAAATGCTGGCACAC
>JAJISH010000265.1 GCA_022848825.1 Thermoplasmatota archaeon | reverse complement strand
CCGCTAAAAAGGATTGCTCAACAAAGCCTTTATCGATGTCCTGCCGATTCACGGACGATGTTCTACCTCGGCCCCGCGGGCGCCCCGCTCGACGCGAAGGGGATGGAGGACGGCCTTCCCATGCTGAAGGAGATGGGGCTCAACGCCATGGAGGTCCAGTACACGCGCGGGATCCAGACGAAGCTGGAGACGGCGGAGAGGCTGGGGAGGATCGCGAAGGAGAACGGCATCCGCATAAGTTGCCACGCACCATACTATATCAATCTCAACTCCAGGGACAAAGGCGTGCTCAAGAAGAGCTGCACGTGGATCCACCGCACCGCCGAGATGATGAACGCCTGGGGCGGGTACATGCTCGTGCACCATCCGGGCTTCATGCACGGGATGAAACCATCCGCTGTCACGAGGAACGTCAAGAGGAGGCTGGCAGGCTGCGTGAAGCGCATCCGGGACGAGGGCTGGGAGATGTTCATAGGCCTCGAGATGACGGGCAAGCTGGCGGGGTTCGGGACACTGGACGAGATCATCAGGATCTGCCAGGACATCGAGGGCGTCTACCCCGTCATCGACTGGGCTCATGCCCACGCCCGCGACCAAGGGCGCTTCAAGAGAGTGCAGGACTTCGAGGACCTCCTCCGAGAGTACGAGGAGTTCACGACGGATTTCCTCCACTGCCACTTCAGCTGCATAGAGTACGGCGAGAGGGGGGAGAGGAAGCACCTCGAGATCGAGGCGAGGTCGCCTGACTTCGCGAAGCTGGCAACGGTGCTGAAGAAGCGGGAGTACGACATAACGATCATAAGCGAGAGCCCCGTTAGAGATAGAGACTCACTGAAGATGAAGCGCATTCTCGGGCGGTAGCATCTTGGCGGGCCGAACGCTCCAGGCGGGAGGCTGAGTGCCCTCCCCGATTCCTCGAGGGGAAAGGGGCCAAAACGCCAATTCGTGAAGTGGGAAGGAAAGGTCAGCAGGACTTTCCAGAATGTCAAGTATTCTTTGCATGCAAGGAACATGTCGAAAGCGTCTTAATATCTGACATCCATTTTTCATAGACCCATGGTTTGTGAGCGGATCTCTGCATCGCTCCGAGACGGGTCGAATGATTCTGTGGAACAACAGTCGAAGCAGTCCACGCCGGAAAGAACACGAAACGTGCACGATTCGTCGCTCGTCCACCAGTCAGATCCTTCCGACAGCTACTGGATCCTAACGTTGGGGAATCACCTCCTAAGAATCCGAAAATGGTTCTACGGAGCGGTAGAAGTAGGTCCTCGGTTTTTTAACCTGACTTCTCTTGAGCAGGGATCCGCCCCAAACCTACTACTGGAGAATGAACAATGACAAGATGGGAAGTTCTTAAGGAACATGTGCATGACGTGAGAAGGTTGAGAAATCTGGCTATGCTTCTCCGGGTGATCGAGTCGCACTTCAAAGGGGAAGTGAAGATGGAGAAGAACCTGACGGAATACATGGCCAAGAAGTACCGGTGGGGAAACAAGACAACGAGGAAGAATCTGGACATCCTCGTGAACCTCAGGCTCCTGAAGTGCTTGAGGAGTCCGAAGGACCACTGGACCAAGATCTACTACTTGCTCGACTCTTAAGTCGCCCCTTCCTCCTGGGGACTACATTGTTTGGGGGAGGCCTCACGGCCTCATAGGGTGGGTGGGATCGGTTTTATTCAGGTAGTAGAACATGCGGTCTCCCAGGGGGCTCTTGGCGACAAGCGAGGAGCTGGTTGCAATCTCCTCCAGCCTCTTCACCTTTTTTCCGCGAAGCGGGGACCCGTGGATCCCGTGCCTTTTCCGTACGATGCGGAAGCCGAGGTCCTTGACCAGCTTCTCGAAGGTAGAGTGCCCGAAGAAGAAGACGTGCGGCGGGTAGTGATAGGACCACCACGCGGGCCCTCGGAGCCTGGCAAGCGCGCTCTCGGAATCCGGCGTCGAGACGACGAGCAACCCGTCCCGAGCGAGCATCGTGCCGACCTTCTTCAGCGCCTCGGCGGGGCGGTAGAGGTGTTCGATGACCTCGTACATGGTAATGAGGTCGAACTCGAGCGGGAACTCCGCCTCCGCAATGCCACTCACGAGCACGTCGATCCCCTTCTGCCTCGCCAGCTCGGCCCGCTGCGGGTTGATCTCCACGCCGTGCTTCTGCCAGTCGCCGCCGAGCATGGTGAGGAAGGCCCCGTCCCCGCATCCGACGTCCAGGGCGTTGCCGCCGTTCGGCGCGAGCTCCCCGATCGTCTCTACCTCGAGGCGCCACTGAGGGTGCCTCTCGAAGTCCCGGCGTTTGGCCTTCTGGTACTCCTGTTCGGCAGCCTCGAGCTCAGCGATCTCGGGCGGGTCGGCAACCTGGACGACGCCGCAGGATCCACACCTGACGATCTCGCGGTCCTTGGCGGGGAAGAGTCTAGAGGTCTGCCCGCCGCAAATCTGGCACTCCATCCAAACGAAGGGAAGTGCTGGGCATAGAAAAGGCTTGTGGGGCGCTGTCGACCCAGGCTGCCGACAACAAGTATAAATCGGAGGAGGGAAAACACCTCATGAATGGAGGACAAGCGCCGCGCCCTCATAGCCCTCGTTCTTCTCTCTCCTCTGACAGCGGAGCTCCTGTCCGGCTCGTCCCCGCCGCTGGAGTTCTTCTTCCCGCCAGGGTTCCTCCTGCTCGTGGGGCTCTACGGCAGCGGTGTCCTCCTCGTGAGGGAACTCGCCCTGAGGTGGGGCAAGGGCTGGCCATCCGTCTTGCTGCTCGGGGCGGCCTACGGGATACTCGAGGAAGGGCTGATCGTCAGGAGCTTCTTCGACCCCGCTTGGATGGACCTGGGCATCCTCGGAGAGTACGGCAGGTGGGCGGGCATCAACTGGGTGTGGAGCGTCTGGCTGACGATCTTCCACGGCCTGGTGAGCATCGCCGTCCCCATCATCCTGGTCAACCTCATGTATCCCTCCCAGAAGCGCGCGAGGCTCACGACGGACCCTCAGCTCCTGCTTCCCGTCCTCGCATTGGTCGTCATCACAGCGATCTCGCCTTTCCTCTTCGAGTACGAGCCAGAAGCCCATCTGTATTCCCTCGCGGTCCTGTCCATGGTGCTCTTCGGCCTTGCGGCGTACATGTTCCCGAGGGACTGGCCCAAGATGAAGAGCGATGCCCCCATTCTCCCGCCATCCTACTTCTTAGCGATCGGGTTCCTGTACATGCTCTTCAGCCTCGTGATCGTCTACGCCCTGCCGGGGGCGGGTCTGCAGCCCTACGCCGTCATCGCCCTGCTCTGTCTCCTCAGCTGCGGTGCGCTCTGGGTCCTGATCAACTCCGCCGGGAGGGGATACAACGAGATGGCGCTGCTCGCGCTCGTCGTGGGCCTGCTGGCGCCGTTCATCATAGTCTCCTTCGTGCACGAGGCGAACGGGATCATGGGCATGAGCCTTGTCGGGATTTCCTACGCCGTCTACCTCTTCCTGCTGATGGTCAGGGTCGGAAGGGGAGCTCCCGAGGCCAAGGCGAGGAAGGTCCCGATAGGCACCGGGAAAGACCTCTAGACGGGTGGCCGATCACGATGCGATGATCACCATCGAGAGGCGTCTCGCGGGGAGGCACCCGGACCTCAGTGTCGTGGCCCTCACCGTCACCGGCGTCACGGTGGAGAGGACATCCGCGGACCTGGAGGAGCTGAAGGATGCGCCGGTGCGTCAAGTGAGGTCGAAGATATTCTCATCGAATGACTTATAAACCCGTAGGATTCTTCGCAATCGGGATTCGCGTGGCCGAACAATCACCTCTGACAGGGAAATGCCCTCACTGCGGCGGGGAGATGGAGTCAGGGTTCCTCGGGAGCGAGAGCTTCGTGAGCGGGATGAAGTGGTTCAAGGAGAAGACCATACTCGACGTTGGCGGGGAGAAGATCAAGGAGCCAGGGATGAGCGGGATGGTCTACCTTGACGGGTTCATCTGCAGGAAGTGCAACACGATAGTCGTCACCTACTAGCCCGGCCGCGGGTCTCGTCACGACCGTCCTTTTCTTCATCGTCCTGGGTCTCATAGTCGCCAGCTTCCGTGAACTGGAGACCTGCCGTTCTCTCTCGGATGCGCTTCGAGCTCCGCGGGACCATGACCTCCTCGCCATCGACCAGGACCACGTCGAAGAGGTTGTCCCGGATGATCGGCATCATCCGCGTCGACCGCTCCGGCTCGATGAGCACGCGGACCTCCGGCGTCCTTACCCGCACCCCGAACAGGCCCACGCCCTCCTTGCGGAAGTAAAACCGGTTCCGATAGGCGTTCATCGCGTTCCCGAGCGGCATCCCGACCGCCGAGAAATCCGCCCCGAGCTGGTATGCCACGGCCTGCCTTATCGCCTCCCGCCAGTTCTCCAGCTTCATCTCGACGGCAATGATCCTGCCGTTCCCGACCGCCACCATGTCGACCCACCTGTTGACCATCCTCACCTCCGCGAACGTCCGATACCCGTGCTCGGCGAAGAATGTCTCCAGACTACCCCTCAGGTGGATCTCCTTCAGTTGTGACACGTTCGAGAGACACCCGACAGGTCTTATGAATGAGAGGCAGGGGGATTCGTGAAAGTGTGGGAGCTAGTCGCCCCGCCCGAAAACGACGAGGAAGATCCCCGCCAGAACGAGAGGCCCGCCCAAGATCACGAAGACGGAAGGGACCTCTGAGAGGAGCAAGTAGGCCAGTATGGATGACAATATGGGCTCCGCGAGTATGCTTGCCGAGACCAACAGGGCCGCGACGTAGCGCAGCGCCCAGTTGTACAGCGTGTGCCCGAAGATCATGGGGATGACCGCGAGAGCGAGGAAGAGGACCCATTCCCTTTGTTCGTATGGATAGAGCGGTGTGGCGAAAGCGAGACATCCCAGCAGCAGGAACACGGTCGCGGCCAGGTAGACGACGAAGGCGTACGGCAGGATCGGGATCTTCTTTCTGATCCTCCTCCCGCTGAGGAGATACGCCGCCAGGGCGGCCATCCCCACGAGGGTCAGCGTGAGCACCTCCTTCCTGGAGAGCCGGATGAGATCCCTTCCCTGGAACACGAGCGTCGGAACCAGGAGTATCAGAGTCGCGAACGCGAGCCTGTAGAAGGCTATCACGAGAGAGGGCGCGTCGCTCCATTTGATGAAGATGGATGCGAAGGACACGGAGAC
>JAJISH010000264.1 GCA_022848825.1 Thermoplasmatota archaeon | reverse complement strand
TGCGTCGAACCGTCCAGGATGTAGATGTGTGGGGCAGTGTAGGCGCTCGTGAAGTCAGCCTTCCCCTGGTAACCGCCCTGCGCGGCGACTATCTCGATCTGACCGTCACCGTCAACATCCCCGAGGTCGATCCCGAGAATGTCGGATCCGAGCGGGGGGCTCTTCCACTCCACCTCGCGCGTGCTCCCGTCGAATATCCAGATGTAGCCCGCCAGGTTCCCCACGACTATCTCATTGATACCGTCCCCATCGATGTCCGCCACGTCGAGACCGTAGGGCTTTGGGCCGATGTTCTCGCTCTCCCAGACCTTCTCGTACGTTGCGTTGCCTTCAGGGTCCACTCCCAGATATCTGAATATGAAAAGGAAGCCAGGACCCTCCCTGTAGCCGTTCGAGGCCACGATCTCGAGGTTGCCGTCCCCGTCCACGTCAATGATCTCGATGGCCACGACATCTCCGTTCAGGTCGTCGCTGCGCCATTCCCGCGTGTATTCGGAGCCGTCGTACTGGTATACATACAGGTGGCCCGCACCAGGTGTTTCGCCCAGTGAGATTCCCGTGCCGAAAATGACCTCGTTGAACGCGTCACCATCGATATCGGCAATGGCGATACCGCGCATCCTGCTAGCGTTCCCGGGGAGGAACTCGTTCTCCAGTTCCCCGGTGTCCGCGGAGAACACGTAGACGGTGCTCAGCGGGAAGTCCATCTTGTAGCCCGTGCCTATGACTATCTCCTTCTCCCCGTCGTTGTCCGCATCGCCGACCGCGATCCCGTGGACATCCCGCACGAGGTCTCCCATCCTGAACCTGACATTGAAGTCCGAGCCGTTGAGCACGTGGAGGTTGCCGTCCCCGTCACCGGCCAGGATCTCCTCCTGCCCGTCGCCGTCGATGTCGGCCACATGAACGCCCCACAGCCGCTCACCGAAGGGACCCAAGTGCTTCACCGCTCTGAACTCGTCTCCCTTCCACTGGATCACGTTGAGGTAGCCCTCATAGTTACCAAGGACGATCTCCTTGTTCCCGTCGTTGTCCAGGTCGCAGATCTTCACGGAATTGAACCTCCCTGGAGAGCTTCCCAGGTACGCCTCATCGATCTCCAATGCGGCTACGCTTGGTACGATAAGCAGGAAGGCCAACGCAACTGCGGAAATCCATCTCAGAGACAGAGCTTCACCTTCTTTCCCTCTTCCTCAGGAGCCTCGCCACACCGATGACCGTGACCCAGATGGAGACGGCGATCACGACGAAGAAGAAGACAACGCCAGGCAGCCAAGGCGGTATGAGCGGAGCGGGCTCTTCCTCTCCGAGTCCAAAGGCGTAGACCCTTATCGCGAAGTCCTTACCGGAGGCCGTGGCGAGCATCTCCCCGTTGGGGGACCATCTCGCGGACATTATGGCTCCCCCGGCATGCTTGTTCTCGTCGAGGGTCTTCATCACCGCCCCGTTCGTCTCGTTGCGGATCATGACCATGACCTCTGCCACGCCCGAGGACACGATTATGCCCCTCTCCTCGTGCCAGTCTACGGAGCGAACGCAGTTGGGAGCTTCCCAGACGTCGATTCCCTCGCCGCTCGTCGCGTTCCATTTCCTCATCTTGTAGTCCCTGCTTCCGGAAACGAGGAGACTCGCGTTCGGGGACCAGTCCACCGAGAGGACCCCGCCGGCGTGTCCCGTGAAATTGACCGTGTTCGTCCAGTTCGTCGTCTCCCACATCTTCAGGGTCTTGTCGTCAGACGAGGACACGAGCTTCGAATCATCAGGGGACCACTTGACTTCGAGTACGCCGTCCACGTGTCCGGTCAGATTCGCGATCGCAGAACCAGTTTCGAAATCCCATATCTTGATCATGTTCTCCGGGAAGTTGTGCATGTCGACCTTGTCCGTTCCTGAGCCTGATGCGAGGTACTTGCCGTCATGGGAGAAGTGCAGCGTGAGCACGCTTCCCTCGTGGCCGCTGAAGATACGTTCGACCGTCCAGTTCGTCGTCTCGAAGATGTGTATCTGAGTGTCATCCCCGCCCACCGCCAGATATCTCCCGTCCGGCGACCAGGCGCTTATTCGCGTGGGGTAGTGGTCAGCTATCTTGCACATCTTGATGCCATCGCAGCGAGTGCGAGTCTCGGCCGTGTAGTTCTCGTGCGAGCCGAGCTTCACTATTCTGCTTCCGGTCGTCGCGTTCCATATCACGGTCGTGTTGTCGAAGAAGGTGCTCGATATCATGGAGTTGTCCGGTGACCATCTCACGGACCACATGGTGGCGTTGTGGCCGTCGAGTCTATCCCACATGAGGGACAGCGTTTCGATGCCCTGGGCGGATGAAGCTTCCGGGACCGCTATGAGGGGCGTGATGAGGACTGCCAGCACCCCGATCGCTGAAATGACCCTGATGAACCGTTTCAATCCGAGGACCTCCTTCTTCTCACAACGATCGCGGCGAGGACGAGCAGGTTGAGAATCACGAGGATCGAGATCGCAATGATGAATGGCACATACTTGTCCAACGAGAAGGCGGCGCCCGAGGCCGTGTCCTCGTAGTCCTTCGCGGGGACGATGACGATGTCCAATGAGGCGGTCGCATCCACCATGCCGTACTTCGTGGCTTTGCCCGTGATAGTCACGGTCGTGTTCTCGGTCACGACCGGAGAGAGGTACTTGACCTGCTGGGTGCCATTGGCGAGAGTACTCGCACCCGATTGTGAAAGGATCCCGTCTGTCACTTCGAAACTAATGAATGCCCCTTCGACACCCTTTTCCGCGTAGATGAGCACGAACTCGATGACCATCACCCTCTCGGACTTGATTACGAGGGCTTCGGGCTCTATCTCGAGCGCCATGCCTGGAGCGAGCTCCGAGATGCCATGCATGGTCCCGTCGGACGCACCGATGAATATCCTGCCGTCCACGATCGCGGGCGAGGAGTACATGCCCTGGAGCTTCAGCTGCCAGGTCAGATTCCCGGTGTCCTCCTCCAGGACGTAGACGTAACCCTCCATGAAGCTCAGACGCGAGCCAACGATGACCTTTCCGTCCGCCACTGCTGGCGAGGACCCGCCCTCGCCCCGACCGCCGCCGTCCCGCGTCTCGAAGCTCCAGAGGACCTCGTCACTGCTGATGTTCCCGTCGCCGTTGGGGTCCTCGAGCGGAAGGGCCGATAGGTTCCCGTCCGTGGAATGGACGAAGACCCTGCCGTCATGGATTGCCGGTGACGCGTAGACGTAGTCTCCGGTCTCGAACCTCCAGATTACCTCGCCAGTTCCGAGGCTCAGGCAGTAGGAGTTGTGATCGTTGCTCCCGATGTAGACCTTGTCCTCGAAGACCGCGGCGCTGCTGTACTTCACGTTCTCGCCAAACGCCGGGCTCAGAGTGAAGTTCCACATCATACTCCCGTTCTCGAGCCACACTCTGTAGACGTTGCCGTCGTTGGAGCCGATGACGGCGGTCCCATCAACTATGGCGGGCGTGCCGTAGATGCCCCCGTTCGTGGCGAAGTGCGGCACGGTCTCGTTCCCCGTTTCCGCGTCCAGAAAGTACAGGTTGCCGTCATGGGAGCCGAAGACTATCGTCCCGTTCACGTGCTTGGCCGAGGAGGGGATGTCATCACCGGTCGGGAAAGTCCAAACAGGGATGCCGCTCTGGCGGTCGATGGCGTAGAAGTTGTTGTCAGTAGATCCCACGAACACCTTGTCATCAACGACGAGAGCAGATGCCCAGATCTCGCCCCCGGTCGAGAGGTTCCAGACCTCCTTCTTCGTGGAGATGTTCACGGCGTAGACGTGGCCGTAGTCCGAACCGAAGTAGAGGACGCCATCGCTCAGGACAGGTGACGAACGAACCTGGAAGTGGGCGTCGAAGCGGAGGAACGACCCGTTCCTGGATGGCACTCGAGAGATGGAGTATCCGGTGTTGTTGAGGTTCCCTCTGAACTCCGACCATGAGCCGGTCGTGTCGGATGCTTCCACGCCATTGGCACTCGCGCTGTCAAGAATCGAGATTGGCTGACTCATATGGGAAGTGAGAAGGACGACCAACAAGGACAGGATGACGACCCTTGCTACTCTCATATACTTCTCCTCTGACGCTCACGTTGCTCGTTCAGGTTTGCCCTGCGTGTTGGCCATATGAGCTCTCTGACCTATTTCACACCACTCTTATCAAGCTTTCTGAGCTGGATTCAGATGCGAATGGAATCACTGGTCCCGCTTCAACGCCTCAACGGGATGCAGGCTAGCCGCCCTTCTCGCGGGCATCAGCGTTGCCAGAAGTGATGTTAACACGACAACGGTCAGGACCGCGGACAGTGCCAGCCAGGGAATGGTCGCACCGTAACCGACGCTGCTGCTCTCGCCGAAGAATGTGAACGCCACCGAAAGGCCAGCGATAATGCCAACGAGGGATC
>JAJISH010000263.1 GCA_022848825.1 Thermoplasmatota archaeon | reverse complement strand
TAGTCTTTGAAGATATCATTGCCCTTCTGGGGGGATTCGTCATATGATGTGTCCAGCTAGGCACGAGTGTCCTCGAGCGGCAGCACCAAGGCCTATCGTTTCTGGCTCCACCAACAGATCCCATATAACTTGCAGGCGCCCTTATCATCAAAGCACTTGGGTGCAAGTCCGCAGACTCTCCTCTTGGCGCAATGCGCAAACACTGCCTTGTCGAACAGTCCAGGGGATTCGGATAGACGAAGAGTCACTCCCTCTACTCGAAGAGACCTTCCCTTCAGAGCTACGCGGCAGAATTCTGTCATTGCGTGATGATAGTCGTCATAGTCATCTGGGTCCCCGTTCTTGTCCGCGAACGTGTGAAAGATTCCCGTTCTGATCATGAACCTCTTCTCATGCATGTCTATGGGAATCCTCTTCAGGTAGCCTAGTGACCTCAACATGTCGTCCCGCCCTTTAGGACCTAGACCCTTGATTCCCTTGAGGTGAGGGTCCTCCTCGCCTCTGACGGCATAAGCGTACCTCTCAGCAAGCCATTCTCGCAAGGAAGTATCTTCGGTCTGTCTCAAGAACTCATCCACTCTGGCCTCTGCCTTCACTTCTTCGAGTGGTCCTCTGACAGCATCACTCCTGAAGTAGTCCAACGTCCATCCAGTCTGACCACCCGTAATCCTCTTGAACTTCTTTCCCAGATTCTGAAGACGCCACCCCTTCGTGACGATGCCTTCAATAATGACACGCAGAGCCCTTGTGGAATTAGCATTTCGTTGGAGCCCTTTCCATCTATTTAGGAAAACACGGGCCTCATTCCGCATTTCAGCTCGATAGTCTTCCACGAACCCACCCAACTGCTCTCTGAGCTTATCATTGTCCATTCTCATATTATGCCTCCTTGGGGAATTGCATGACTTCAGGCAAAGGCAGCTAGTCTTCCTCCTTTGCCCAGAAAGCGTCTGATATTTGTAAAGTTTTCGCCGTAGGCGTTGAGGCTTCATCCAACGCGCATGTCAGTTAGACCGATCGATAGACCTCCCTCCCTTACTTGAGGATTCACCTCAGCCTTCTCCTTATCATTCTGGCTACAGCACAATCATACCTCCACCCAAAACCCACAAGAACCACCCCGCCCATCTCGTCCGCATGCAAGTCCTCGCGATCAACGGCAGCCCCCGCGGCTCGGGAGGCGTGACCGCCCTGATCCTGAAGCCCTTCCTCGAGGGCCTCGGAAGCGTTGAGCTCATCCACACCAAGGACCTGGACATCCGCCCGTGCCAGGGCGAGTTCCACTGCTGGTTCAAGAAGCCAGGAGAATGCTTCCAGGACGACGACATGCGCGCCGTCCTCGAGAAGATAGCGACCGCGGACGTCCTCGTCCTCGCGACGCCCCTCTACGTCGACGGCATGAGCGGGCCGCTGAAGAACCTCCTGGACAGGATGATACCCCTGCTCGAGCCGGAGTTCGAGCTCCGCGGGGGGCACTGCCGCCACGCGCTCAGGGAGAACGTGAAGCGGGGCAGGCTCGTCCTCGTCTCCAGCTGCGGCTTCCACGAGCTGGACAACTTCGACCCGCTGCTCGTGCACGTGCGCGCCGCGTGCGAGAACCTGGGCCGCGAGTTCGCAGGCGCCCTCCTCCGCCCGCACGGGTGGGTGCTGAGGCATCTTCTCAAGCAGGGCGAGGGACAGGACGTGCTCGACGCCGCGAGGCGGGCAGGGCGGGAGCTGGTCGAGGGGGACATGTCCGCGGAGACGCTCGCGGGCGTGAGCAGGGAGCTCGTCACCCTCGAGGAGTGCGTGCGGATGCAGAACGAGTGAGCAGCGCGAGAGCGCTCGTGATTACCATAAACACCACTAACATCCCGACTAATCCCACGACCCCTCGATCCGCATGATAGCCGAGACTCTGTATCAAGGTGTGCAGCAACCCCATCGACAGCGGACAGGCCTTGAAGCCCCGATTCCTCTTGTGGAACCCGAGCGCGCCGCTCCTGCAATCCAAAGGTCAATATGGACAAGAGACATCCTGAGTCCGGAGGGCGATGAGATGAAGACCGAGGACGTCGAGGAGCCCGATGATGGAAGGAGGACGCGGGTTTCGAGGAGGGAGTGGTTCCTGCTCGCAGTGTGCATGATGCTCTGCGCAGCTCTCCTGATCCTTGTCTACTACATCGCTGTGAGCAGCGTTGGCCCCTGCCCCGACGGCTCCTATGTCCCGGTGGTTAATGACTTGCGTGCGCATCCGACATCGGAAGGGTACGAGATCCGGGTCGAGGGCGTGAGCATGGTGGTCCCGTTGTCCCACTACAAGGTGGACGTTCTCAAGGACGGTGCATCGTGGACGGGCTTCCCCGAGGAGCTGATGGACACGACGGCGAACCTCACGTACAGTCGAGGTCCGGCGGGCGAGTGGCTGAACTTCACGGATTCTGATCATGACTACGGGCTCGATTATCCCGACCGCTTCACCCTGGAGAATCTGGAGTCCGGGTCGGAGTACGAGCTCGTGCTGCGCTGGGCGGAGAGCAACGAGAGGATAGCGGACGTGACGGTCAGCGCGCCGTAGCACGACCCCATCCCCTTTCACCAAGGCACTTTCGGGCACCTGTGGCCCCTTTTCCGCTTCGACACCTTCGCGAGGTTGGCGCTACGGAGGCAGAGGCTGTTGGCGGTGATCGACGGGGAGGCGGGCTACCCGCTGCGGAGAGAGCCGCGCTCTGTGCGATGAGCTTCCCCCTCCCAAACCACGCCACCAAGAAGGAAAAGAATATGAT
>JAJISH010000262.1 GCA_022848825.1 Thermoplasmatota archaeon | reverse complement strand
CTCCCATCTAGCGTGTTCCTTTCGAGAAAGGCGTCGAGCATACCTTTATAATCGCTAAGTGGTTTACGGAGATGGACTTGGAATCTCGGGGGAGTATATGTTCAGCGCAAAAGCAAAGTCAGAGGTGCTAAGAGAGATCGTGGACGTCATTTCGACGCTCGTTGATGAGGCCAAGCTCAACCTTGGCAAAGACGGTCTTTCCGTCAAGGCAGTCGATCCCGCTCATGTGGCGATGCTTGACCTGTCCGTGGCAAAGGACGCCTTCGAGGAGTACAGTGCGGACGAGCAAGAGATGGGCGTGGACATGGACAAGTTCAAGGAGGTCCTGAAGCTGGCCAAGGCGGGGGACGTAGTCAGCATGGACTACGACGAGGAGAAGAACAGGCTCATAATGAGCGTCGGCAACATCACCCGCAGAATGGCGCTGGTCGATACCGCAGGCATGTCCGATCCGAAGGCACCGAACCTGAACCTCCCGGTCAAGGTGACAGTCAGGGCAGAGGAGTTGCGTCAGGGCATCCGGGCATCGGAAAGCGTCTCCGACCACGTCGCTTTGATATGCACGCCGGACGGCTTCGAGATGACCTCTGAAGGGGACACGGACTCCGTCAATCTGAAGTTGCCGAAGGACCTCCTCGAGTCGCTGGACTGCAAGGAAACCGTCCGCTCACTGTTCCCACTCGACTATTTCTCCAATATGGTCAAGGCGGTCTCCGCAGCTGGGTCAATCACGATGTTCTTGGGGACTGACTATCCCGTCAAAATGGAATTCAAGGTCTCCGACGGAAAGGGAGAAGTACACTATCTTCTAGCCCCCAGGATCGAGAGCGAGTAGCTAGGACGGCATATCGAAATCGGCGGCCTGCATCTGTTTCATCAGTTGTTTCCTCATCTTGCGGTTACCCGCTAGGCCCTTGATCGCCTTCCGGGACATGGCGTACTGCTTCAGGAGCTCCCGTACGTCCTTGGGGGAGGTCCCGCTACCCCTTGCGATTCTGGCGATCCTGCTTCCTTTCACGATCTTCGGGGTCGTCATTTCGTCGTCCGTCATCGAGTCCATGATGAACCTGAACTTCCTCAGTCTGGTCTGAGCGGTCTCCAAGTCATCGTCGCTGAGTTTTCCGGGCATTCCGGGCAACAGGCTCATCAGCTTTCTGAGCGGGCCCATTCCGCTGAGCATCTCCATCTGGCTGTACATGTCCTTCAGCGTGAACCTCCCACCCATCATCCTCTTGACGGTCTCCTTGGCCTTCTCCTCGTCCATGGCCTCCTGGGCCCTTTCCAGCAGGAGCTTCAGATCGCCCATTCCTAGAAGACGCGAGATGAATCTCTGAGGATCGAACTTCTCCAGATCGTCGATCTTCTCGCCCGTTCCTATGAAAACGATCGAGGCGCCGGTTTCCGAAATCGCGCTCAGTGCCCCGCCGCCCTTTGCCGATCCATCGAGCTTCGCCAGTACAACGGAGGTGACACCGACGGCGTCATGGAACGCTTTAGCCTGGGGTCCCGCCTGCTGCCCCATCGTCGCGTCCAGTACGAGGACGGTGTCAGTGGGGTCTGCGACCTTCGACACGCTCTTGATCTCCTTTATCAGGTCCTTCTCGAGGGAATGCCTCCCGCTCGTGTCCACTATCACGACATCGGAGTCCTTGAAGCGCTTCATGCCCTCCTTCACGATCCTCTCAGCCTTCTTCTCGCTGGGGTCCCCGTGGATTGGCACGTTTATGGATTCCGCTATCTGGGAGATCTGCTCGTACGCGGCCGGTCTGTGGACGTCGGCCGCAATGATCCCGACCTTCAGACCTCTCTTCTGGAAGTACCTCGCCATCTTCCCCGCAGTGGTCGTCTTCCCCTGACCATACAGACCGACGAGAAGCAGTCTCTGCTTCTGGAGTTTGAGCTCCTTCCCCTCTCCCAGTATGTTGACGAGCTCTTCGTAGATGATTCTGGCAACGTGTTCTTTGGCGCTCATCCCTGCGGGCGGCTTCTCTTTCAGGGACCTCTCCTCGAGTGTCTTCGAGAGTTCGAGGGTCAGTTGGACGTTGACATCGGCTCTTAGCAGGGCTCGCTGGATATCCCTGATGACCTCCCTTATGACGTCCTTGTCCAGATGGGAGGCCGAGAGCACCTTCTTCATCGCGTTCCTGAGCGAGGCGCCGAATTTCTCAAAGCTCATCGTCGTCAAATATGACGTTGCCTATATTAAGATTCCACCGCCCATTCCCTGGATGGCTGGCCGCATTCCCGGGAAGCCCGGTTCCCCGCTTCGACTCATTCTCTGAGACAGGATGTACGTGTGTCTCTGTTATGCCTAACGATAGGACAACATGGCACTCTCTGGACGACAAAAAATAGAAAAGGGAGGCCTAATCTACTTATACTAGCTACGACATATCCTATCTGAGGTATCAGCATGCACAACGGAAAGAAACAGAATCCGGTTGTTGTCGGGTATGTCCGGGTAAGTACCGACGAGCAAGCGAAAGAGGGCTATTCGATAGAGGCTCAGAAGACCGCTATCGAGGGCTACGCCCAATCTCAAGGTTGGACGGTCTCTAATTGGTATGTGGACGAGGGCCGTTCCGCATATACGAAAGACGAGCACCGTCCTGAGTATTCAGAGCTAATGAAACAGGTCGAGTCCTGGGATATCGTTGTGGCCAAATGGCTCAACCGGTTCTGGCGTAGAACGTCCTCAGCCCTCAAATGGGTCGAATCCCTCGAGTCCTGGAAAAAGGATTTCGTATGTGTAAGGGAAAACCTCGATACGTCCTCTCCTACCGGCAAGATGTTTCTAACGGTCCTCTCAGCATTCAATCAGCTGGAGTCGGATCAGACTAGTGAGAGGGTGAAGGATGCATTTGCCCAGAAATTCGAATCCGAGGACGATCCCTGGTTTACGAAGGCCCCGTTGGGATTCGACCTAGTATGCAAAGAACACGGTCCTGGATGCCACGACAAAACACACAAGCGGGGTCTGAGAATCAACGAAGCCGAAGCCGAGACTGTACGCGCAGTCTTCAGGCTAATACATCGGTACCCAACGCTATCTCTTGCTGCCGTCCTAAATGAGAGAGGGTTCAGAGGAAAGGAGGGCAAGCAGTTCTATCAGGCGACGGTACTCTACATTCTGCACAACCCTGTGTATGCTGGATACGTCTATTATGATGGGGTTCTTAAAAGGGCCAGTCACGGTGTCATAATCGCCGCAGAAGGGTTCAATGCGGTGCAAGAACTCCTAGCTAAGAGGACGAGAAAGCACCAGCGGAAGCCCCTAACACTATCGTCAGACCGAGTCCTTGCACGTCGCATGGCTCCAAGTGGTAATAGTGCGTCTGTCTATGTGTTGGACTGATTCTCCAAGACATCATCCATCAGCTCCTTGCGGAGCCTCTTGACCTGTCTGGTGTTCCACGTTCTTAGTATTCGGTTGTGCTTCTCGAACTTCTCCACAGCAATTTGAATCAATCTCCTGAGCTCTCTCTCCACTCTGGTTCCGTATCTTCCGTTGATGTGATCCGCAACGGCCTCAACGAGCCCCTTGGAGATGTGGGCATTCTCCGGGGCCATGGACCGAATCACCTCTTTGACTCGTCGCCGGCTGATTATCTCCATGAAACCTTTCTCCATAAGCTCATACCCCGCAAGAACGTCACAACATCACTCCAGTAGTCCAGAACGTACTTCACTTCAACACCATGCTTCAGATCCCCAAACCTCATTCTTCCACTCTTGCACCGAATTTCTCTTGCAGGTTCTCGTACTTGTCCTTGAACTTCTTGTCTGCCAGTGTTGAGCCTTTGTTGCCCTTCCTGAAACTTATACCCATGTCTTTGAGGGTTCTTCCCACAGTCGTGGGTTTGAATCGAAAGTCCTTTTCGTCCACTTTCTGCCCCTCACGAAGAAGGTCACTGAATATCTGGTCCGATACCGTCTGTACTGTGAATCTACCTCGTAGGTCACTCAGTTTCGGGATTTCACCATCAATCCCGGGATTGAGATGGGAGTTGACGACTCCTTGCAGGCCGTAGAAGACGATTCCCTCCTTGGACTCTCTCAGCTCGTCCTGCGCTGATTCCTCACCCTTCGCAAGCGCCATCAAGCTCTCCGCACAATCAGTCCAATAGAGACCAGACTGAAACAGCGTCGTGGCGATTTGGAGAGAACGATCTCCGAGGGGCGTCCATATTCTCCCGGAACTGTCTGGGTCATCACTAGGCCCCTTCAATCCCAGGGTCATCCCCTCGCTCGTTCGCAGTTTGACATTGCCTGCTAGGACCTGCAGTCTGAATGTGAGCAATCTCGTTCTCAGGTCTGTGGCAGTCTCCTTATCAACAATCCGTTCGATGCTGTTTCCGAAGTGCTGCGACTGTCG
>JAJISH010000261.1 GCA_022848825.1 Thermoplasmatota archaeon | reverse complement strand
GGCCTTGATTCTCACGTTGTCATCACCGGAAAGAACCTCGAGACTCTCATGAGCTCCTCGGGAGACCTTCGTCCAGTTCACAGAACTCCCGAGTACCTGAACGTTGGTGATGTCGGGGCTGGCCATGTCGCTGAAGGGCGGGTTCAGCAGGAGCACCCAGATGGAGAGCCAGGTGAAGACGAGGACAGCCCCGTTGCCGAACCAGGTCTTCTTCTCGAACTTCTCGACGTCGATCCCCAAGTACGGGTAGACGTACCTGAGGCTCAGGATGCCCATGATGACCACTAGGAAGCCGAGGACAGATAGGTCCGCCAGTGCCAGTTGCCACGAAACGACGCCGAACGGAACAGCGTAGAAGAAGGTGATGATCCCGACCTTGGCGTTCAGAAGCTCCTTCCTCATGTATTCCTTCTCGTCGAAATCGGGCTTCTTGAAGATGACCTTCTCCTCGGCTTTATGTCTCTTCTTGGCCATTCTCCCCTCTAATGAGAGGTCGCCTATAAACCCTTTCTCGCTCACCAGCGCACAGGCCAACCATTAAGTATCCCAGGTCGATGGAATAGTGTAGTGGAGTCCATGCTGACGGGAAAGGGAATCGAGATCCTTCTGGTGGTTGCAGCAGTCGCCCTGGTCCTCTACATGCTCGGAATCCCTGGTGGCGTGATCGCCCTCGTGGGCGTGGGCGTCTGGGCTCTGACACTGGTGGCACAGGGGGGCCACATGGAGGGGAACCCGTACAAGCGGATGCGATACACCAGCCCACCCAGTTTCGTCACCGTCACTCAGTATCAGAAGAGGCGTGAACAGGAGGTCAAGGACCAGGCTTCCACCGAGGTCACCGTCTTCATGTTCCTCCTCGGCCTCGAGTTTATGCTTGTCGGTCTGGTGGCGCATCTGCTGCCGTGGTCGATATGGAGCGTGCTGTGATGATCATCGGTGTCATCGGCGGAGGGGATGTCTCGAAGGAGGTCGGCGAGCTCGCTAAGGACGTCGGAAGGAGGATCGCGGAGAGCGGGGCGGTCCTGCTCTGCGGCGGTCGGGGCGGCGTCATGGAGATGGCGTGCATGGGCGCTAAGGAAGCGGGCGGGCTGACGGTCGGCATACTGCCCACCGCGGACCCGGACGATGCGAACCCCTACGTGGACGTGCGGATACCGACGGGCATGGGCTTTGCGAGGAACGCCATCATCGCGGTGGCCTCTGACGCGCTCATAGCCATCGGCGGACGGTACGGAACGCTGTCGGAGATCGCACATGCGCTGAACCTGAGAAAGAGGGTCATCGGCCTCCGGACGTGGGGTCTCGAGCGAATCGACGAGAGCGGCGAGAACTTCATCCCCGCCAAGGATGCGGAAGAGGCGGTCCGCCTCGCGGTGCGGGAAGCGAGCGAATCTAACCGTTAGCGATCGCAGGGCTCTGGCCGCTCGACGTGACTACCTTTGTAGATATCAGCAGCGCTCCGAAGACGAAGCCGCCGAGCCACCCCGCCAGCGAGCCCGTGAGGAGCCTTGCCGCATTCGTGCTCTCGTATCCCGTGAGGAGCTGAAGCCCGCCGTCGAGTGCCAAAGGGATGAGAAAGACGGCGAGGGTGATGACAAGGAACCAGAACTCGGGTATCCTTCCCTCGACGAGCGACCTGGCCTTGCTGGGAAGCATGCGGATGAGCATCCTCGAGACGGTCGAGGCGGGTCTGGCGACCATGGCTATGAAGAGGCCTATCGTGGCGAACAGGAAGATGCCGGTGTCGCGCGAGCAGACGGGCATCTGGTTGCCGGCAACGTAGAAGGATCTGTCGGATATCTGATGACATTCGACATCGCCTATGTGGTAGACGATCGCATGCGGAAGCGGGAGCTCGGCCCAGCGCGCCTCGTAGTCGACGTGATTGGCCAGACCATCGAGATCGGCGACCTCGCCGGAAGGAAGCGTGGCGGGCGCGAGGAAGATCGCCACCGTCCAGACGAGCGAGATGATGGATAGGACGAGGACGATCTTGCTGTAGAGCATCCTTGAGAGAAGAGGGTGAACCATGTCCGTCCAAGCATGCCCGAAGGGAGATATCAATCTTCTGCAGCGCAGAAGGATTTTTATTCGTGTTCCCGATTACAAGTCGGTGATGGTTTTGGCAACGCAAGAAGGAGCCCAAGCTGGAGAAACTCCGACCTATGGTGAGCCCGGACAGCAGCAGTATCAGCCGTACCCGCAGCAGTATGCTCCGCCTCCGAGGCAGCAGACGGACCTAGGGAAGTTCATCACGAAGCCCCTGGTGGCCATTGGCCTTATCATTGGCATCATGCTCGTCTGGCTGAGCTTAGTGATATTGAGATTCGCCAACGGCGACGAATCCGTCCACGACTTCGCCTATTTCCTGCAGTTCTCGGGGAGCGCCCTGGCAGCACTGACCGCATTCATTGGAGGCCTCACGTCGACGAACTTCGACGGCTATGAGAGGGCCGGACTCCTCGTGGCTGCTGGCATCATATTCCTGACCCTGGCGGCATAGGTCACGGCCGTTGGGACCCTAAGTCCTTCTGTGCGCCAAGCGCCTCAGCGATGACGCCCGCCACGGTCACCCTGGAAACGGGGGTCATGAGCGTGTCGGTGCAGAAGACCTCATCGCAGACCTCCAGCTTCTCGAGTGCGTCGCCGACGAAGAGGCCATGCGTGCACGCCGCAATGACGGTCTTGGCCCCGTGCTCCCTCAGCTGCTCCGTCGCCTTCACGATCGTGCCGCCGGTGGAGATTATGTCGTCCACGATGGCGACGACCTTCCCGCCGGCATCGAGCGACTTCGGTGAGACCTCGACCGTGTGCGAATCGATCCTCTTCTTCTCGAGGTAGTCCGATTCGCAGTTGAGGATTTCCGCGACCTCTCGTGCGCGCTCCAGCGCTCCCTCGTCTGGCGCCAGGACCGAATCGATGTTGAGGTTCTTCAGATGACCCGCCAAAGCCGACGCGGCAGACAGCTCGTTCCACCTGACGTCGAAGTACCTGGAGGCTCGTTCGCTGTGCGCGTCGACCGTGTACATCTCGCTCGCGCCCATCTGGATGAGGTTCGCCAGGGCGCGTATGCTCACCCCCTCACCCTTGAGGAAGGCCTTGTCCTGCCGCGCGTAGCCGAGGTAGGGGATGACGACGCGCAGGCTGTTGACGTTGAGGTCCGCGAGGGCGTCCTGCCAGAGGAAGAGCTCCACGATGTTCCTGTCGGGATAGGCGCTCTGAACGAGGACGACATCCTCCTCGGTGATGTCATCTACGATGCGCACGTAGGCCTCGTCGTCCGGGAACCGCTTGACCTCGGTCGCGACCAGGTCCGCGCGGAGCTCCCCAGCCAGTCTCCCAGCAAGATCCGATGAAGCTGACCCTCCGATTATCTTCATGTGAGTCGGGAAGGGCCTGCGATAATTATACATTTCCTTTCTCTGAGGAGACCGAAACATGGGACCTGGCTAAGGTTGGTGCAGAGAACCGGACTCTATGCTCGCGTCTTCCGGAGTATCAGGCATGGCATGCCATATTCTTCGTTATAGGTTCCTTTCATTATCAGGTTCGTGCCTTGGACATAACCCATGAAGTCATTGAGCGTGTCATATCTGTAATCAAAGGCGTTCTTCCCATATTTCGCAGCGTAGAAGCCAGAGACGACCATGATCATCTTCTTGAAATAATCCGCAGTGTACTTCGTGAGAAACGAAATGACTGCGTGTCCATCCCACTTGAGAACCCTCGAGATCTCTGACAGCAGTCTGTGAGGATTGGGCACGTGCATCAAGACTTCAATGCATATAACCGCGTCGAAGCTCTCGTTCTTGAGGGGGAGCATCTCAGCATTCCCCTGCATGAACCCAATCTCCTTGCCACCGTCCCTGTTTCTGCTATGTCGGATGAACTCACGGTTGATCTCCACTGCGAAGACACGCATTCCCATCTCTTGCAGGCGCAATGCAAATGCTCCGCGACCACACCCGATTTCCAGAAGGCCTGCTGGATTCTCGCTCTCGAGGAAGGATAGGACGACCTCATACCTCTTCGGGACATTCTCGCGTCTCCACCAAGATATAGGTTTCTCTGTGAAGTGTTCAGGGGTCAGAACTCTCCTTGCTACGACAAATCACCGTCCTTGGCCATTCTCCATATCGCTGTAATCGCGCTTGGCCGGCGACGATTCATCCGACTCCTGAGGAGCCGCGATTCCGCCGACGGGTCGCCTCACAGAGTCACGTAAGGACTGTGATTGGATAGAGTTTTCGCCTGCAACTGAGGACATCTTCAGGAGGTTCTCGAATCGGCGGCTCGCCTGCCAGCCTGCCGCAGTATGTCTGGGTGGATCGTTGCAGGGGCATGTCCAGCCGTAAGGCGTATCTATTCTACTTCTATCGGGGGATGCGCCCCTTTGATGAATCGTCTGATGCCTGAATAGTCAGCCAATTGTGAGTCGCGGCAAAACGGGATGCGTGTCCTATTATTGGTCCAAATAGACAACAAGAAGGTTATAAATAGGGGGGTGTTTGTCTTTCAGTAGCACGAGTGTTGAGGCATGCCAGAGCTTGATGATGCAGTGGATTTCCTTAAGAAGTACAGGGGGTATTTCCTTCTTCTCGAGTTCATACTTCTCCTCACGGGGATCAATCTCGTCATCCTGCCGCAGAAGGTCGTCTGGCTCGAGTACGTCGGCGTGGTCCTGTTCCTCTCAGGGGTCGCGCTGCTCGTGCTCACGTTCATGCCGGAGGAGGGAGAGGAGAAACCCCGCGAGAAGGCCCTGGCACGTAGGATCGTCGAGTTCTTCTCGGTCCGGCTCAAGCTGAAGCCCATCTTCCCTGTCCTCGGAATCATCGTGTTCGCGCTCGACTTCGCCTACAATCTGCTCGTCTTCGGCGGCTTGTCCCTTGGCACCCACGACTACATGCTCCTGCTCTTCGGCGGGGGCCTGGTGGCGTACAACTTCGTTCCCGAGAGGTACGGGCGGGAGAGGGACTTCTTCCTGATGTTCTCCGGAGTGCTCGTGCTGATCCTGATCGTCCCGCTGCTGCTGATGCGGATGCTCGAGGGGGACATGGACGCGAGCGTGAACGCGTACTCGGCGATATTCCTGGTGCCGGAGACCAATGCCATCCTGAATCTGCTCGGTGTGCCAAGCAGCATCGGCGTGGTCGATGGCATTCCCTCCCTCACCTTCCCGCCGGAGCTCGGCCTGGATGAGCTCGCCGTCACGACCTCGTGCTCAGGAATCTACTCGTTCAGCATCTTCGCGTCGGCGTTCACGGCCTTCATTCTCACGGAGTACAGCAGGCCGAACTGGCGGGTGGGAGGTCTCCTGGTCCTCGGTTTCGTGAGCGCCTATGTCGCGAACCTGCTGAGGATCGTGATAGTCGTGCTCGTGGGCGTCTAC